>JAMOVG010000114.1 GCA_027061725.1 Desulfobacteraceae bacterium | reverse complement strand
AAGAGGGGCTGGCGCGCTGGGATCTCGCCCCCGAAGACATCGACATCGTGCTGCACACCCATCTGCACAACGATCACTGCGAAAACGACTACAAATGCTGCAACGCCGTCTTCTATGTACACCAGTATGAACTGGACCACATCCGGGACCCACATCCGCTGGACTATCGCTACCTGGAAGACTACATCGAAGAGCCATTGGAAGCCGGCCGCTACGAGGTGCTGACCGTCGACACGCAGATTGCTCCCGGCATCCGCATGGTCCACAGCCCGGCTCACACCGAGGGCGGCATGTCCGTGGTGGTGGACACCCCGGCCGGCACCGCGGTGATCACAGGTTTCTGCTGCCTGCTGGAAAACTTTTTCCCGCCAAAGCAGATCACGGCCATGGAGATGGAGGTCATCCCGCCCGGCACCCATGTCAACGTCAACCAGGCCTACGACATCCTGCTGGAAGTCAAACGCATGGCCGATATTCTACTGCCGCTGCACGAACCGCGCTTCGCCGCCCAGCCCACCATCGGGGAGGTCACCTGAGGCAGCGCCATCGCCAAACGGATATCCGCTGAAGGCGCCCTGCCGGGAGGAGACGCATCCGAGAATAGAACCCGCACCGTTCTGAACGCTATGACGCCCGGGCAATCCCAAATCCGCAACACCGAAACCGGCCCCTTGAGCCCGTGGGCACACAGCCCATGAAGGGGTCCGCCATCAGCCATACCAAGGGTTTCCTGCGATTGGCATGGCTGACACGACAGCCGTTATTGATCCATCGTGTCAAAGCTGTTATACAGCTGCAACGACGACCGCCGCAAGGGCGATAGAGGAGAGAGCGTTGCGCAAATCTTTTGTCTGGTTCGACATCGGCTACACCCTGCTTTACATGCAGCGGGAGGCCACCTACCGCGAGGCACTGCTGCAGTTCGGCGTGGATGCCGATCTGGAAGAAATCCGTCTGCAGTTTCACCTGACGGACAAATTGTTCATGCGCGAGTACCCGGGGATTTTTCTGCAGCCAGTGGCCACCTATATGCCCGCCTACCTCGGGTTGATGAATTTTCGGCTTGGGATCAGCCTGGACGTCTGCGAACTGAATGCCTGCTGGGAGGACATCAAGGCCAAGGTCGGCAGCTACTGGCAACCGTACCCGGAGGCAGCCGAGGTGCTCGCCGAACTGAAAAAGCGGGGCATCGGGATGGGGGTCATCTCCAACTGGGACGCTACGGCGCGCGATGTGCTGCGGGCGGCCGGGTTGATCGATTATTTCGGGCACCTGTTCATATCCAGTGAAGTGAACTGCAACAAGCCTGACGCGCGCATCTTCCGAATGGCCCTGGAAACCGCCGGTGTCGACGCCCGGCAGTGCCTTTACGTGGGCGACAACTACTACGACGACTGCCTGGGCAGCCGCAAGGTAGGCATGGCGGCCGTGATCGTGAACCGCTATGGTTTCCTGGGCATCGAGGAGATTGAGGACTGTCCGGTGATAAACGATCTCACCGGAATTTTCCATTATATCTAACGCCCGGCACTGCGACCGCTGGGGGGGCTCGGCGGAAACAACCGAATTCGGGGGGAGGGGAGATCGAGGTTACCGTCATCGGCTGGTGGGGCGCCTACCCGGGCGCCGACGGCGCCACCTCTGGGTACTTGGTGCGCAGCGACAACCAGGCCCTGCTGCTGGACTGCGGGTCCGGCGTGCTTTCGCGCCTGCAGCGGCACATTGGGCTGGAAGAACTGGACGCCGTGGTGCTGAGCCACTATCACTGGGACCATATCGCCGACATCGGCTGTCTGCAGTACGCCGTGCGGGTGCAGATGGACCTGGGCAGCCGCCGCAAGCCGCTGGCCGTTTACGGGCACGCCGCAAGCACGCGTTTTGCCGACCTGAGCTACCTGGACTACTGCCAGGGGTATCCCGTGGACGAGGCGCGTCCCCTGCAGCTGGGAGAACTGCGATTGACTTTCAGCCGCAACGTGCACCCGGACCCCTGTTTCTCCATTCGACTGGAACGCACGGGGAGCACGCTGGTCTACATCTCGGATACCGGCTGGTGCGACGCCTTGGTGAACACCGCCCGCGGGGCGGACCTGCTGTTGTGCGAAGCCAGCCTCTACGACGAGTACCGTGGCAGAATCCCCGGGCACCTGACGGCCGGTGAGGCCGGCGCCATCGCCGCCCGGGCCGGGGTGCGTCGCCTGGTGCTGACGCACCTGCCGCATTTCGGCCGGCACCACCTTCTGGTGGAGCAGGCCCGCAGCCGGTTCGAAGGGCCCGTGGAACTGGCCGGCCCCGGGAAATGCTGGCAACTGTGACAGGAGAAGACACGCCATTTTACGCTTTGCCCTGAGACGATTCGGCCGCCTGGTGCTGACGGTGCTGCTCATCTCCACCATTGTGTTCATGGTCATCCGGGTGATCCCCGGGGACCCGGCGCTGGTGGTGGCCGGCATTGACGCTTCGCCGGAGGACATCGCCGCCATCCGCGCAAAACTGGGCACCGACAAGCCGGTCATGGTGCAGTATGTGGAGTGGATCGGCGCCGTTCTGCGCTTCGATTTCGGCAACTCCATGATCTCCGGCGAGCCCGTCACGCGGCTCATCCTGGAGCGCTTTCCCCTGACCCTGTCGCTGGCCCTGATGGGCATTGTCATCTCCATCGTCATCGCCATCCCGCTGGGGGTGCTGTCGGCCGTCAAGCGTTGGTCCTTCTGGGATTATCTGGGCATGGCCTTTTCCCAGGTCGGAATGGCCATCCCCAGTTTCTGGCTGGGGATTATCCTGCTGCTGGTGTTCTCGGTCAAAATCCGGCTCTTTCCGCTGTTCGGCTCCGACAGCATCCGCCACCTCATTCTGCCGGCCGTGTCGCTGGGCATTGCCCGGGCGGCCATCCTGCTGCGCCTGACGCGGGCTTCCATGACCGAGGAACTCAGCAAGGAATACGTGATCACGGCCCGCTCCAAGGGACTCACCGAGAAAATGGTGCACTACAAGCACGCCCTGAAAAACGCGCTGCTGCCGGTGATCACCATCGCCGGCATTCAGCTGGGCTACATGCTGGGCGGCGCCATCATCATCGAGCAGGTCTTTTCACTGCCGGGGCTGGGCCGGCTGTTTCTGTTCGGGGTCTACCAGCGGG
>JAMOVG010000113.1 GCA_027061725.1 Desulfobacteraceae bacterium | reverse complement strand
GCTTTCCTTGAGGGCCTTTTCGATGCGGTAGCGTTCAGTCACGTCGATCAGAAAACCTTCAAAACAGGTTTCCTTCTCGCCCTTTACGTATCGCACGCTGAGCAGCAGCTGGATGTAGCGGCCGTCCCGATGCCGCAGGGTCACATGCTGCCCGTCGAGCCGGCCGTTGCGCTTGATCCTCGCCAGGATGCCTTCCCGTTCCTCCGGACGGGCGTACAAAGCGGTGACGTTGGGCACCTCGGCCAGCATTTGCTGAGGTGTATCATAGCCGAACATCCTGGCCATTCCCGGGTTGACGAAAATAAAGCGACCGTCTTCGAACACACGGTAGACGCCGATAGTGGCATTGTCGACCAACTCCTGCCAGTGCTGGCGGCTCCTGGACAGCGACTCCTCAAGCCGTCTTTTGCGGACGGCGAAATAGGCCAGCAACAGCAGGCAGGCTACCAGCAGCCCCTCCACACAAAAAGTTGTCCAGCTCAGGGATAGGTGGGAGCGCAGGGCCTTTTCATCCAGGATGTGGATAAACGTGACCGGAGCGCTTTTGAGAGGCCTGGAAAAAACGTAGTACCCGTTGACCGCCGCCGTGGACGGCAGTTTTCCTGCCATGACCAGGCTACTCATGTCCCTCAGGGCGGCCGGCAGGCGCTCGGACAGCGAACCGGCCACAACGCCGGCACCGTCCGGGTCCTCGGAATCGATGAACAGGTTGCCGTGCCGGCCAGCCATGATCAACCGGCCCCCCAGGCCCTTGAAGCCCGTCACGTAGCGCCGCAGGTACGCTACGGAAACGTCGATGCCCAGCAACCCGAGGTAGCGGTCGCCGCTGTAGACCGGCACGGCATAGGTCACCACCGGACCATGACCGCCACGGTCGCTGGACACGCCCGTCCAGTATCCGCCGCGCGCGATTCCGGACGAAAACACCGCGTGCGGTTCGAAAAAGTCGTTCACCAGGGCCCTTAGGTTTTTGCCGTGGGTTTTTCCGCCCACCAGATTTGACACGGACAGGTAGGGGTAGATGCAGGAAACCCCGGAAGGGGAAAAAAAATATCCCTTGGAAAAGAGCTCTGCATCTGCAGTGGTGGCCCGTAGCAGAGGCATCAGGCCGGCCGCCAGGTTGAGTTCCCGCACGTATTCGGCTTGATCTTTTGCGGGGTGTCCAAGCCCGAACACATTCCCAATGGGATCTTTCAGGTTTTCAACCTTACCCGTTGGTATTTCAAAATAATCCCCCTCTGAATTGTAGTGGAGCAAGGCGGCCAGCGCGGGGGGGCGGGATGTTCCGGAGGCATCTTTCCAGAAAGTCTGGGCCCAGTCCTGCATCAATGCCACGTGATCTTTGGCAACGTAGAGGCAACGGTCCAGGGCATCCAGGCGTTCGCTGAAGGAGACTTCGAGACTCTGCAGGGTGCGGATTTTTTCGCGGTGGAATTCGTAGTAAAACAGCAGGGCCGCACAGACGGCCAGCATAACCATGGAGAACAGCAGCAGCTTGTCCCCCGAGGGGGATAGGAGGCGGTGTCGCAGGCTGTTCGAGGAACTGTCCATAGTCCCGCTGGAGAATTAGGATCCACCCCGGTTTGCATACCCTTTTTTTATCGTTGGCATACCGGAAACCGGAGAGAATGCGCATCTTCCGTCACTATCGGCTCTTTTTGTCTCTTAACAAGAAAGTATCGACAGGTCAAATGTGCATATAAAGCCATATCTGCATTTATCGATTCCATCGTGCAAACCCGCTGTTCCTTGTGCAGCCTGCAAGCTCCCATACACACCGGAATCATTGCCAATACCGCCGCCTTCGGCGGGACGCCAAGGCCGCAGCCTGGGGCCGCTGGGGGCACGGATGCCCTCCGGACAACAGGGGGCACCTGCCGCAGACATCGTGACCATTAGCTGCAATTGCCCATTTAATACGGCCCCGGGGGCTTGATCGCCGCCTCGATTTCTGACATAACCCGGTACCGGCCATCATGAGCAAAGACGCCTCCCAGACCTTCCCGCCCGCCGGGACCGACGCCCTCTCCCGCGTGCGGGAACAGTGCACGCAGTGCGGACTGTGCGTAAAAGAGTGCGCCTTCCTGGCCAGACACGGCACACCGCTGGACATCGCCGACCGTTATGCCACCGGCCGGGGGCCGTGCCCGCAGATGCCCTTCGAGTGCAGCCTGTGCGGCCTGTGCACAGCGGTGTGCCTCCAGTCCCTGCCCCTGGACCAGATGTTTCTCGCGATGCGCCGCGCGGCCGTTTCGCGGGGATGCCGCGTTTACGGCACCGATTGTGTCTTCCTGGGATACGAGCAGCGCGGCGTATCCCGGCACCTGAGTTTCTACGCACTGCCGACCGGCTGCGATACGGTATTTTTCCCGGGCTGCAGCCTGCCGGCCACGCGCCCCGGCCTGACTTACAGGCTGCTGCGGCATCTGCAGCGGTTTACGCCCCGGCTGGGGGTCGTTTTGGACTGCTGCACCAAACCTTCCCACGACCTGGGGCGCCAGGGCTACTTCGAGGCCATGTTCGGCGAGATGCGCGCCTTTCTGCTGTCAAGCGGCGTGCGCCGGGTGATCGTGGCCTGCCCCAACTGCCACAAGATCTTCTCATCCTACGGAAAGGGCCTTTCGGTCACAACGGTCTACGAGGTACTGTCCGGCAGCCGCCGATCGGCCGACCGGCGGCCGGAGCGGGGCCATGTGACGGTTCACGACCCCTGTGTCTTTCGTTTCGAAACCAGCATACAGGACCTGGTGCGCGACACCCTGCGTGAGATGGGATGGGAGGTCTCGGAAATGCCCCACCATGGCCGGACCGCTCTCTGCTGCGGCGAAGGCGCATCGGTGAGCTGCGTGGCACCGGATCTGGCGCATACATGGACCCGTCTGCGGGCTGCAGAGGCCGGCCGTCAGCGGGTGGTGACCTACTGCACGGGCTGCTCCGAACTGCTTTCCGGCAGCGTCGATGCGGTGCACCTGCTGGACCTCGTTTTCGGCCGTGTTGTGGGCTCCCGGAGGCAGCGTCTGCGTTCCCTGTTTCCCCTGACCTGCGTCAACCGCCTGCGGCTTAAAGAGCGCCTGCGGCGCGAGTTTTCCGGCGCTCGGGTCCGCGAGCGGACTTTTGCAGCCGATGCCGGCGAGAGGCAATACGGCCTGACCCGCAACCGCCTCAGCCTGCTGGTCAGCCTGGCCATCTCGAAGCTCTTTGCTCTGCGCCGCTAACGCACGCCACCCTGCAAATCACCCGCCCCCGGCGGTCATGGAAGCGGCCGCAGGAGGCGCAGGTAGTTCAACGGGTTTTGCAGCAGCGATCGGTAGGTGCTGCGCCCGCAGGCAATGTCGGTCACGCCCTCCACGAAGTGCTGCCCGCGCAGCCTGAAGAGGCGTTCCGCGGCCCGCGGGTGCCCAAAAACCAGCCGTGCGAAAAAGCGCGCCAGCCCGAGTTCTCCCAGGATCGCGTTCTGCATCCGGCGGTGATAGAGCGGCACGACGCGGCCGGCGTCGAGACCGGTTTCGAGCAGGGCGTCGGCGGCCAGGCGGCCGCTGCGCACGGCGTGGGAAATCCCCTCGGCCGTCAGCGGGTCGGCTAACCCGGCGGCATCCCCCACCAGCAGCACCCGGCCGCTTGCAAGCTCCCCGGTGTGCATCGCCACCGGGATGGGAGCGGCCCGCAGATCGCAGACGGGGGCGTCGGCCAGACCCAGCCGCTTCAGGTAGCGCCACAGAAAGTGCTTCAAATTTCCGGATCGCGGCTGCATGCTGACGACCCCGATATCCAGGCGCCCTGCCTTGGGAAACCGCCAGCCGTAGCCCCGCGGCAGGGCTCCGAAGTCAAATCCGGCGGCACGCGAAAATCGCCTGAACCGCCAGGGGGGCAAGTGCAGCGAACACTCCAGGGCGGGCACCAGCCGCCGCGTATCGGCCCACCCCGCCATGCGTGCCAGGCGGCCGCCGGCCCCATCGGCACACACCACCCAGCGCGCCCGCACGAAACCGCCTGGGATTTTCAACGCCACGCTCCCGTCGTCTATCCGCATGCCTGTGACGGGGCAGCACGGCCGCACCTCGGCGCCACGTCGCCGGGCCTCTTCCACCAGCAGGTGGTCCAGGCAAGCGCGCTCGACCATCACGATAACGGCATCCTCTCGTTCGGCCATGAAACGCAGGGGCCGTGGCCCCATGGTCATTTCCACCCGGCGGCATATCCACTCCACGGCCGGTCTGATGTCCACGGTCATGGCGGCGGCGGCCCGCGCTACCAGTCCCCCGCCGCACACCTTGCGGCGCGGCAACGCGTATCTCTCCAGCAACACCACCTGCGCGCCCCCCCGGGCCAGCCGCTCGGCCGCCGCGGCGCCGGCCGGCCCCGCGCCGACCACGGCCACGTCCCAGCATCTTCCGGGACCCGAAGCCCGGATGCGCTTTTTTCTGGACACCACTCCTCCCGTTGCCGACGCAGCCAAATGGCGCTGCCGTTGCTGCAGTTGACAAGAGGGCTGCAGAAGCCCTATCCTTGCTGACAATCAAATGCACCCGAAGCGGGACGCATTTGCTGCAGCCGGAGGCATTTCCGCACCGCCGGCGCGCAGCTGTTCTCTATTAACCGGAAACCTTGCACGCGGCGCCCGCAGTCCCACGGCCGGCAGCAGGGGACCGTGAATTCACGACAGGCGCCCCGGAACCGGGCACGATCATGACAGAGGAAATCACCGAAATCGTCATACCCAGGGAAGAAGCCGTTTTCTGGATGGACAAAAACGGCCGCTGGCACAACAAGTACGGCGAGTTCCAGAACCGCCGTATCCGCGAATATTTCCACCGCTGTATCGAAAGGGATGAAAACGGCTACTACGTCACGCAGCAACGCGGCAACGTGCGCGAGAAGGTCTACTTCCCCTATGAAGACACGGCCCTTTTCGTGGTGGACGTCAGGAAGCAAGACGGCATCCAACTGGTGCTCAACACCGGGCGCTGCATTCCCCTGCAGCCCGAAAGCCTTTTCGTCAAAGACGACAGCCTGTACCTGGAACACGACGGCGAGCGCATCAAGTTCAACGACCGGGGCCTGATGAAAATATCCGAATTTCTGGACTTCCGCGGCGATCGCTATTTCATACGCCTCGACGGCCGCACCGTCGCCATTCCCGAACGGGACTGACGCCCCGGGCTATCCGATGGCCGCGGAAATTTTTCCGGCGGTCTGCCGGATAAGGTCCATGTCCCCGGGCTTGAGCTCCCAGGCCGTCATGGGCAGCTCGGGATCTTCCTCGCGGCGCGGAATCAGGTGCATGTGGTAGTGCATGACCACCTGATTGACGGCCCTGCCGTTGAGCTGCGCCACCGCCATGCCGGCCGGTGCGAGCGCCGTCCGGATGGCATCGGCCACCTTCTTGGAAGCCGCCGCGATGGCGGTCAGGTCTTCGGCGGAAATCTCCCAGATGTCGGCCGCGTGGGCCTTGGGAATGATGAGCGTGTGTCCTGTGGTGATGGGGTTGATGTCGGCGAAAGCCAGCACACGATCGTCTTCGTAGATCCGGATGCTGGGAATCTCACCCTTGACGATCTTGCAGAAGATGCAGTCCTGCATGGGTCCCCTCCTGTGTTGGTGTTGTCTGCGAAACAGTCCCCGCGCCGAGCATATCCCCCTCTACACGGTATGGCCGGCGATATCAAGGGGCAGCGGGGCACCGGACGCAGGCCACCGGTGGAATAAGACTTGATTTTCACCCCATTATCGGGTACCGGAATTGATTGGGCATGCATACCCAGCCTTGGAGTTTTCACGCTTTTCTTCGCCGTATACCGCCGCATTCCGGTATCGACGTCCGCCCGCCAGCAGAACCAGTTCACGGCGGGCGGGTTTTGCGAAACCGCCCGCTTTTGATTGCAGTGACGGTTCATCCTAAACATTCTATAACTGCCTAACGGTTCACGGGGGATGTCATGGCAAAAAAATGGGTCTATCTTTTCGAAGAGGTCGATGAGGCGGAAAAATACGTTGGCGGCGACTGGGAAGCCGTTCGCGGCCTGCTCGGCGGCAAAGGCGCCAACCTGGCTGAAATGGTTCGCATCGGTATCCCCGTACCGCCCGGGTTCACCATCACCACCGAGGCCTGCAACGCCTACCTGGCATCCGGCGGATCCTTTCCCGAGGGCATGTGGGACCAGGTGATCGAGGCCCTGCACCATGTGGAGAAGAAGACCGGCAAGGTCTTCGGCGACCGCAGCAACCCCCTGCTGGTCTCCTGCCGCAGCGGCGCCAAGTTTTCCATGCCGGGCATGATGGACACCGTGCTCAACATCGGGCTGAACGACGAGACCGCCCAGGGCATGATCGAGCTGACCGGCGACAGCCGTTTCGTTTACGACGCCTACCGGCGCCTGGTGCAGATGTTCGGTTCGGTGGTCATGAATCTGCCGGACGAGGCTTTCGAGGAGGTTATCAGCGAGGCCCGCCGCCGGGCCGGCGTGGAGAGTGACGCCGAACTGAGCGCCGAGGACTGGCAGGCCGTGACCCTCAAGTTCAAGTCCATTTTTCGCCGCATGACCCACCGCAATTTCCCTGAAGATCCCCTGTCCCAGCTGCGCATGGCCACCGAGGCCGTCTTCAAGAGCTGGAACGGGAAACGCGCCGTGGACTACCGCAACGCCGCCGGCATTCCCCACGACATGGGCACGGCGGTCAACATCGTCACCATGGTCTTCGGCAACATGGGCGACGACAGCGCCACCGGCGTGGCCATGACCCGCGACGGATCCACCGGCGAGAAGCGCATCGAGGGCGACTATCTTACCAATGCCCAGGGCGAGGATGTGGTGGCCGGCATCCGCATGACCAAGGACATTTCGGAGCTGAAAAAGGAGATGCCCGAACTGTATGAAGAGTTTGAGCAGATCTGCCGCCGCCTGGAGGAGCATTACCGGGATATGCAGGACGTGGAGTTCACCATCGAACGCGGCAAGCTGTGGATGCTCCAGACGCGCGACGGCAAACGCACCGCCCAGGCCGCCGTGCGCATCGCGGTGGACATGACCGAAGAGGGCCTCATTGACAAGGCCGAGGCCGTTCTGCGGGTATCGCCTGAACAGGTGGACTTCTTCCTGCATCCCCAGTTCGACCGCCAGGCCAGGGAGGAGGCACGTCTTGCGGGACGCCTGATCGCCACCGGGCTCAACGTTTCGCCGGGCGCCGCCACCGGCGTGGTAGCCTTTGACGCCGATCTGGCCGAAGCCTGGTCCCGCGAGGACGGCAAGGACGTCATCATGGTGCGCCCCGAGACCAAGCCCGACGACGTCCACGGCATGCTGGCGGCCAAGGGCATCCTCACCAGCCGCGGCGGCCGCACCAGTCACGCCGCCCTAGTGGCCCGTCAGTTCGGCAAACCCGCGGTGGTGGGCGTGGCGGCCCTGAACATCGACATGGCCAAGCGCACCATGACGGTAGGCGACAAAGTCATCCACGAGGGCGACTGGATCTCCATCGACGGAAACGCCGGCGAGGTCTTTCTGGGCCAACTGCCCACCACCGTGCCGGACATCAAGGATCCCTGGCTGATCAAACTGCTGTCCTGGGCCGACGAGTTTCGCCGCCTGGGGGTCTGGGCCAACGCCGACTATCCCAAGGACGCCCAGCGTGCACGTGAATACGGTGCCGAGGGTATCGGGCTGTGCCGCTCGGAGCACATGTTCTTCGAGGCCGACCGCCTGCCCCACGTGGTCAAGATGATCATGACCGACCTGCCCATCGAACGCCGCGAGGCGCTCGCCGCCGTCCTGCCCTACCAGCGCGAGGACTTCGCCGGCCTCTTTCGGGCCATGGACGGGCTGCCGGTCATTATCCGGCTGCTGGACCCGCCGCTGCACGAGTTCCTGCCCAACCGGATCGACCTGCTGCAGGAGCTGTGCGATCTGAAGATCCGGTTGCAGCATGCGCAGGAGCTTGCGGTCATCGACGACCTTCTGGCCCAGGTCAAACGAAAGGAAGCCGTGCTGAATCGAGTGGAGAGTCTGCACGAGCAGAACCCCATGCTGGGCCTGCGCGGCGTGCGCCTGGGCATCCACTTGCCCGAGGTGACCCTGATGCAGGTGCGCGCCATTTTCGAGGCCGCCTGCATGGTGGAGAAAGAGGGCGTCTCGGTGCACCCCGAGATCATGATTCCGTTGACGAGCCACGTCAACGAACTCAAGGTGCAGCGTGAGGCCCTCGAAAAAGAGGCTAAAATAGTCATGGCCGAACAGGGTGTGCAGGTTAAATACAAATTCGGCACCATGATCGAAATTCCCCGGGCGGCGTTGACCGCTGATCAGATTGCGGCGTATGCCGAGTTTTTTTCCTTCGGCACCAACGACCTCACCCAGACCACCTTCGGCATCTCGCGCGATGACGCCGAGGCCGGCTTCCTGATCGAATACATGGAAAACGGCATCCTGCCGGACAATCCCTTTGCCACCATTGACCGGGACGGCGTGGGCGCCCTGATGGAGATCGCCGTTTCCAAGGGCCGCGGCGTCAATCCGGACCTGGAGTGCGGCATCTGCGGTGAGCACGGCGGCGACCCGGTCTCCATCGACCTGTGCCACAGGCTGGGCCTGACCTACGTATCCTGCTCGCCTTTCCGCGTGCCGGTGGCCCGCCTGGCGGCCGCCCATGCCGCTCTGCGCGACGAGCAGGCCACGTCCTGAAAAAGCCGCCGCGCGGGCCGGGGGTTGGCCGCAAGGCCGCCCCCGACCGTTCAGCCCCCACACCATCGGGCCAGGCGAGGCCCAGAGGGGCGACGGCACAAAACGGGAGGAAGAAGTTCATTTTTTGCGGGTTTCCTCCAGGGCTAGCGGGTAATGGAACGGGGACAATATGATGAAGCCGAAAACAGATGAACGGCCTGGCGTGGTCATCCTGGCCACCGGAGGCACCATCGCCGGCATGGGGGAATCCGGGACCCGGCCGGGTTATACTCCCGGACAGATCGCCGTCGATGACATGATCGCGGCCGTTCCCAGCCTTTCACAGCTGGCGCGCATCGAGGGGGAACAGGTGGCCAGTGTCGGGTCCCAGGATATGACTTTCGCCATCATGACGACCCTGGCCAGCCGCATCAACGCGCTGCTGGCGGATGATGCGGTTGCCGGCATAGTGGTCACCCACGGTACCGATACCATGGAGGAGACGGCCTTCTTTCTGAACCTGACGGTGGACAGCCGCAAACCGGTGGTCATGACCGGCGCCATGCGCCCGCCCACCGCCCTGTCCGCCGACGGCCCGCTGAACCTGTACAACGCCGTGGCCGTGGCGGCCGACCCCGCGGCCGTCGACCGGGGTGTGCTGGTGGTCATGAACGACCGCATCCACGGCGCCCACTCCTTGACAAAGACCAACACCACCTCGGTGGAAACCTTCCTTTCTCCCATCACCGGCCTGATTGGCACCGTGATCTACGGGCAGACCCAGTATTTCCGCGGGCCCTTCCGCCGCCACACCGACGCCAGCGAGTTCTCGCCGGCGGGCGCGTCCACCCTGCCCCGGGTGGACATTCTCTACGCCTGCGCCGACATGCCGGCCGACCTGGTGGACGGTTCCGTGTCCCGCGGCGCCCGCGGCATCGTCATCGCCGGCGACGGCAACGGCAACATGAACGCGCCCACCATCGAACGTGCCGCCCTGGCCGCGTCCAGGGGCACCGTCATTGTGCGCAGCTCGCGTGTCCCTTCGGGAAAGGTGAGCCGCAACATCGAAATCGACGATGACCGCCTGGGCTTTATCGTCTCCGACGAGCTCAACCCTGTCAAGGCCCGCATCCTGCTGATGCTGGCGCTGGGCAAAAAGCGCAGCCGGGAGGAACTGCAGGAGCTGTTCTACACTTACTGAACCACCTTTTAGAGGGGCTCACGGCAGGTTGTACACGGGCGCCACCGAGGGGCGGTTCGCGTCAGTTGCCCACCGATGACCGCCGCCACAGCGGCCACGGCCCCGCGGAAGGCGTTCTGCTTTTCCACCGGCGCCAGGGAAGTGATCGCCAGGTCGGCGCTGAAACCGCCCGGTACGCCGGCAAAGACGGGCCCGGCTGTGGCGATCCAGCCGCCGGCTCGCCTTCTTCCGGCACCGCAAGATTTCTCAGAGCCGCCGGGCCACCGTAACCATACGGTTGGTCATGGTGCCGAAGTCGCCCTGCGTGTCGCGGCGCATGAAGTCGGCCAGGAAGGTGATTTCGGCAAACCCGGCCTGTTTCAGCAGGCCCGAGATTTCCTCCCTCCCGTAAAGGCGCGTGCAGTAGGTGTTTTCGCGGATGAGCCCTCTCTTGCGGGAGAACACGCGCTCGCGGCAGCAGATGATGCGGCCCTGAAGCTCGCGCCGGCGCTCCACGCGCATGTCGGCGTCCACCGGGTGGGTGGTTTCGGGGCAGAAATTTCCGATTACGAAATCGGCGTCCGGCAGGTCCAGCAGCAACCGTCCGCCCCCGTCCAGGATACGGGCGGCCTCGGCCAGGATGCGCCGGTTCTCGCGCTCTTCCACGAAATAGCCAAAGGAGCTTCCCAGCACCAGCACAGCATCGAAACTCCGGTCCCGGAAAGCGGTCCGGCGGGCGTCGCCGCGCACGAAATGCACCTGCAGGTTTTCCTCGTCCGCCCGTCGGCTGCCGAGCGACAGCAGGTGGGGGGAGTAGTCCAGCAGGGTCAGGCGGGAAAAACCGCGGCGGGCCAGTTCCAGGCTGTGGCGCGCCTGACCGCCGCAGAGGTCCAGAATGCGGTCACCGGGCGCAGGATCGAGCATCTGCAGTATGCAGTCGACCTCACGGCGCGTGAGGTCTTCATCGCACACCGAGCGTGCATCGGTCTTCAGATACAAATCGTCGAAAAGGGTGCGCCACCAGTCCTTGTCGACATCAATGGTCACGGTGGGCTCCGAAGCTGAAGATGCCGTCCGAGGCGAAGATGGCCGGCGATCCCCGCCAGGGCTGGGAGCGTGCGATAGCCAGCTCCTCCTCTTCGATGGTGATCATGTCGTCGAGCAAACCGTCGTGCCACATCTTCTCCAGCACCCGGCAGTCTTGCCAGATGCGGGCACAGTAAGCCTCCAGTTCCCCGATCTGTGCGGCGGTGATCAGCCGTGGCCGCAGGGCGATCTTGACCGGCCCCAGCAGGTAGGTGAACTGGAAGTCCAGCGCCATGGCGCGCTGCAGTTCTACGGCACCGCGGATATCCGCTGCCCCCATGGTCATGATGGCCTCGTTGATGCGTGCCGTGGCCTCTGCCACGGAAAGCGACGAGCGCAGTACGGCCAGAGGCTGGAAGCCGCCGCCGGAGCCAACGTTGGTGGGCACCGTGCCGTAGCGGCTGACGAAACCGAAGGTCTTGCCCGGCCCGAAGAGGCACCGGAAGTCGGTCTGGTAGGTCACCAGCTCCACGGCCCCCTTCTCATCGTCGTACTGCGGGATGTCCTCGGCCCACAGGGACAGCGGCACTTTCTGCTGTACGATATAGTCCCCCTCCCTGAGCGCCGCCTCGATGGCCGCGTCGGCGTCCGGGTGCACGCCGCCCACGCGCACACCTTTGCCGGAGTAACCGCGCTCGGGCTTCAGGACCAGGTCCGGCCAGTTCCGCCGGGTCCACTCGATGAGGTCAGAAATGGCCTCCCCCTGCGGTCCGCGGGTGGCACGGGGAAAGAAACGCCGCGTCCAGGGGGTGCGCGCCACGGTGCCGGCGTGAAACACCCGGTTGCGGTCGGCGTCGGTGAGGACCTCGAACATGCCCTTGGCGTTGATGGGCTCCGTGCCCCGGGGGTTGACCACCCGCCCCTGGCGCACGGCGGTCAGCAGGGGCGCCAGGCCGTGTTTGCGGTGCAGCGCCAGCAGCACGTCGGTGTTGAAATCCATGAAAATGAGCCCCACCGGCCGGCCGCGGTGGCAGACGCGGCCGTTTTCCAGTTCCAGCTCCTGGGGGGCCATGAGGGCCCCGGAAAGGCCCTCCACGGCGTCCAGACGCTTGGCCAGGTTGCGGTTTTCCACCACGTCGGCCAGGGTCTCCTCTTCGGCCACCACGGCGATGAGCCCGGGGTTGTTTCCCTCCAGCCGCCGGTAAGCCTCGACCAGCAGGTCGGCGAAGCCGCCCACGGGCGACAGCAGCGGCAGGTCGAAATCCAGGTCCAGCTCCAGGTTGCGGCCGGCGGCCACCCGCCTCCAGACCGCCTTGCCGATCTCCTGGGCCATGCGCTGGTAATCCCAGCCGCCGGGGCTTCCCAGGTTCCACTCGGAGTGATATCCAAGAATAGCTTGTTGGTCCATTGGTTTTCTCCCTTGTTGGGCAACGGGGCGGCTTGCGAATTTCTCACGCGGATCGTATGCGGGAAACCGCCCGTCTTTCTTCTGCAAAGCACGGGGGCACAGCGCTGCGAAGATTCAGCGCGCGTTCTCAAGCGGAGTCTGTCTGAAGGCGGCGCTCCAGCTGCCCGAAACCGACCTCCCCGGCCGCGAGCACGGCGGCGGTG
>JAMOVG010000112.1 GCA_027061725.1 Desulfobacteraceae bacterium | reverse complement strand
TGACCCTGGACCTAGCCCTGCAGGCCAAGGCCCGCGACCTGCTCGAGGGGCTGGCCGGCGCGGTGGTGGCCATGGACCCCAATGACGGCGAGATCTTGGCCATGGCCAGCAGCCCGTCCTTCGACCTGAACGTCTTTGTCAGCGGGCTGACCCCCGACAAGTGGCGCTCGCTGTCGCGCAACCCCTTCCGGCCCCTGGAGAACAAGGCCATCCAGGGCGAGTACCCGCCCGGCTCGACCTACAAGATCGTGACCGCTATCGCCGGCCTGGAAGAGGGCGTCATCGACGAAAACACTACCTTCTTCTGCCCGGGCTTCTACCGCTTCGGCAACCGCATTTACCGCTGCTGGAAGCGCGGCGGGCACGGAAACGTCAATGTGGTCAAGGCCCTGGCCGAGAGCTGTGATGTCTTTTTCTACAACGTAGGCCACCGGCTGGGCGTGGATCGCCTGGCATGGTACGCCCACGCCTGCGGCCTGGGAAGGCCCACCGGCATCGAGCTGGACCACGAGGCCGGCGGACTGATCCCCACGGCCTCCTGGAAGCGCAAGCGCACCGGCGTGCCCTGGCAGCGCGGCGAAACGCTCTCGGTGGCCATCGGGCAGGGCTACGACCTGGCCACGCCGCTGCAGAACGTGGTGATGATATCGGCCATCGCCAACGGCGGCCTGCGCTACCAGCCCATGATCCTCAAGCGCATCGAGACCGCCGAGGGCCGCGTGGTGCGGCAGCTGCGCCCCAAGCTGGTGGGACGCCTACCCGTGAGCCCCAAGACGCTGGCCCTGGTGCGCCAGGGGCTGTGGCAGGTGGTCAACGGCAAACACGGCACGGCGCGCATCTGCCGCGTCAAAGGCATTGAGATCAGCGGCAAGACCGGCACCTCGCAGGTGGTGGGGCGCAAAAAGGGCGAGACCGGCAAAGTGGTGCGCCCGGCCCACCGGCGGGCCCATGCCTGGTTTGTGGCCTATGCCCCCTCTGACAATCCGCGCATCGCCGTGGCGGTGGTGGTGGAGCACGGCGAGCACGGCTCCAGTGCGGCTTCGCCCATCGCCCGGGAGCTGATTAAGACCTACCTGGGCGAAAAGTCGACGGACATGAAGCTGGTGGTGCGGCAGTTGCCGGCGCCGGCCGGGGGCCGGGGAGGATGATGGCGTCATGATGTTCGACCGCCGACTGGTGCAGTGCTTCGACTGGGCCCTGCTGGGCATCACCTGTCTGCTGGCGGCCGCGGGGCTGGCCACGCTCTACAGCGCCACCACGGCTGGCGCCATGACGGTGCAGAAAACGCTCTACCTCAAGCAACTGACCTGGTACGGGGCCGGCCTGGTGATCATGACGGGCTGCTTCCTGTTTCACTACAAGCTGCTGGACCGTTACGGGCTGGTGCTCTACGGTGCCACCATCGCCATGCTGCTGGCGGTGCTGCTTTTCGGGCGCTATATCGCCGGTTCGCGGCGCTGGCTGATCCTGGGGCCCGTATCGGTGCAGCCTTCGGAGATGGCCAAGCTGGCCGTCATTATCATCCTGGCGCGCTACTACAGCCGGCACCTGAGCCCGGTCGGGCTGACTTTCCGCGACCTGATTCAGCCAGTGCTGCTGGTGGTGCCGGTCTTCCTGCTGATCGTCAAGGAGCCGGACCTGGGTACGGCCATGCTGATCTTCCTGATCGCGGCCTCCATGACCCTGTTCGTCAAGGTCGAACGGCGCACCCTGGCGTGCATCGCCGCCTGCGGGGCGGCGGCGATCCCCGTGGTGTGGCTTTTTCTAAAGGGCTACCAAAAGCAGCGCATACTGACTTTTCTCAACCCAGACCGCGACCCGCTGGGGGCGGGCTACCACATCATCCAGTCCAAGATCGCCATCGGATCGGGCATGCTGCTGGGCAAGGGCTACCAGCAGGGAACCCAGAACGCGCTGTCGTTCCTTCCCGAGCAGCACACCGACTTCATTTTCTCGGTGCTTTCCGAGGAGTGGGGCTTCGTAGGTTCGGCGGTGGTGCTGCTGCTGTTTCTGATGCTCATCTTCTGGGGGCTGCGCATTGCCCAGCGCTCGCGCGAGCCCTTCGGCACCATCTTGGCCTTCGGCATTACCGCCATGATTTTCTGGGAGGTGTTCATCAACATCGGCATGGTCATGGGGCTGATGCCGGTGGTCGGCGTCCCGCTGCCCTTCGTGAGCTACGGCGGTTCGGCCAACATCACTCTGATGATGAGCATCGGTATCCTGCTCAACATCAGCATGCGGCGCTTCATGTACGAATAGACCGACAAAAACGCAAACCGCTTATCCGCGACGGGAAGAGACATGCGCAAGAAAAACAGACAGAGCAACGGCGAGTCGTTTCTGGACAAGGATGTATCCATCGAGGGCCTGTTGGAGTTCCAGCAGAGCATGCGCATCGAGGGGCGCGTCAAGGGACAGGTACGCAGCCGCGAAGGCACCCTGGTGGTGGGCGAGCAGGCCGTGCTGGAAGGCGACGTGCACGTGGCCGTGGCCCTGGTGCGGGGGCGCATCAAGGGAACCCTGACGGCCTCGCGGCGGGTGGAGATGGAAAAACCGGCCGTCATGGAAGGCGACATCTGCTCGCCTGCGGTCTCCATCGCCAGGGGCGTGGCCTTCAACGGCAAGTGTATCATGAACGCCAAATCCGAACCCTCCTCCAAGCCGGTCAAAGCGTAAAAAACCTTTGACAATCTCAAGGCTTTAATGTTATACAGCTCCCTTCTAGTTCAATTCTCAGCTCTGTGAAAGATTCGGAAAGAAACAGGGGGACTCTCCCGGGCCCGTGATTCAACCGGCCGGGGAGGGTGTTGCAGCGGATCTACTGCCCAAGGAGAGTGTATGATATCCGTCGATGTATCCTTGTTGATTCAGATCGCCAATTTTCTTTTCTTGATTTGGGTATTGAATATCATCCTTTATCGGCCGATCAGGGGGATCATTCGGCAGCGCAAAGAGAGATTTGAGACACTAGAGCAGGGCATCAGTTCCTCCCACCGGAACGCGGAAGAAAAAAAAGCCTCTTTCATCCAGGGCATCAGGGATGCCCGCGCCAGGGGTATGAGGGAAAAAGAGGCCCTGATCGAAGCGGCCCAGGAAGAAGAGAAGAAGATCCTGGAAAGCCTCAATCAAAAGGCCCAGGCCGACCTGGCCCGGATGCGCGAGAAGATCTCGCAGGAAGCGGAGACGGTTCGCAAAGCCTTGGAAAAGGAGGTCGACACTTTCGCGGAGGCGATCAGCCAGAAGATTCTCGGGAGGGCGGTGCAATGAAGATACTTGGCAAACGCACTTTACGGCGAGCGGTTGCATTCAGGATAGCGGTTGTGGTCCTGGCGGCAGCCGCTTTTTTTGTCTTTTCCCCGGTGCTGATGGCCAGCAGCGCCGGCGGCCACGATGAGCCGGCCGCGGCGGGACACCAGGCGGCGGCTGAATCGGCGGGCGGGCACGGCGCGGAAGGTGGCGCAGAGGGTGGCGGCCACGGCGGCGGCTGGCAGGCTACCGACACGTACCGCGTCATGAACTTCGCCGTACTGGCCATCGGGCTGTTCCTGATCCTGCGCAAGCCGGTGGCCCAGACCTTCAGCAACCGCATCAAAAGCATCCGCCACGAGCTCGACGAGCTGGAGCAAAAGAAGAAAGCCGCCGAGGAGGAACTCGCCCAGTACAACCGGCAGCTGGCCAAGCTGGAGGAGGAGGCCGAGAAGATCGTGCAGGAGTACATCCGCCAAGGCAACGAGGCCCGCGCTCGGATCCTGGAAGCCGCCAAGGCCTCGGCCGCCAAGCTCGAGGAGCAGGCCCAGCGCAGCATCGAGAGCGAGTTCAAGAAAGCCAAGGAGCAGTTGGTCCAGGAGATCATGGAAAAGGCTCTGGCAAGGGCCGAGGACAGGATCAAGACCAGCATAACCCCGGATGACCAGAACAAACTGGTCGATGAATACTTGCAGAAGGTGGTGGCATAGTGAAAAATTTTGCGATTGCACGGCGATATGCCAAGGCGCTTCTTCTGATCGGCAAGGAGGACGGCCAGGCGGAGACCTACAAGCAGGAGCTGGACGGGTTTGCGCGGCTGATGGCCGGTGAGAAAGAGTTGGAACGGGCTATTACCAACCCGCTCTATACTTCCGCCGAACGTAAGAGGGTCCTGCAGGCGGTCATCGAGAAGATGGGGCTCTCGGAGGTAATGGCGTCTTTCATCAATCTGCTCTTCGACAAGCGGCGCATCACCTTTATCGGCGCCATCAACGAGTTCTACCAGCAGCTCGTCGACGAGCTCCAGGGAGTGGCACGCGCGAGCCTGGTTTCGGCCACGGAGCTTTCGCCTGAAACCATCGAGAAGATCCGGGCTACACTGTCGAAAAAGACGGGCAAGGAGGTCGTTCTGGAGGTGGAACAGGATCCCTCGCTGATCGGCGGCATCGTGACACGCATCGGGGACCTGGTCTTGGACGGGAGCATCAGGACACAGTTGCTCAACATGAGAGAATCTTTAAAAAGGGGTGAGAGTGTCTAATGGAACTAAGAGCCGAGGAAATCAGTCAGATCATCAAAGAGCAGATTAAGGATTATGACAAGAAGGTAGAGCTCAGCGAAACCGGCGTGGTCCTCTCCGTCGGCGACGGCATCGCCCGCGTCTACGGACTCGAGAAGGTCATGGCCCTGGAGCTGGTGGAGTTTCCGGGCGGGGTCCTCGGGCTGGCGCTCAACCTCGAAGAAGACAACGTGGGTATCGCCATCATGGGCGAGGACATCCACATAAAAGAGGGCGACATGGTCAAGCGCACCGGAAAGATCGCCCAGGTGCCGGTGGGCGAGGCCGTGCTGGGCCGCGTGGTCTCTGCGGTGGGTGAGCCCATCGACGGAAAGGGCCCCATCGAGACCGACGAGTTTCGCCGCGTGGAGATGGTGGCGCCCGGCGTCATTGCCCGAAAGAGCGTGCACGAGCCGTGCTACACGGGCCTGAAGGCCATCGACGCCATGACTCCCGTAGGACGCGGCCAGCGCGAACTGATCATCGGCGACCGCCAGATCGGAAAGACCGCCTGCGCCGTGGACGCCATTTTGGCCCAGAAAAACTCGGACATCTACTGCATTTACGTGGCCTGCGGCCAGAAAAAATCCACCGTCGCCCAGGTGCACGCCGTGCTGGAGAAGTACGGTGCGATGGAGTACACCACCATCGTTTCGGCATGCGCCAGCGACCCGGCCACGCTGCAGTACATAGCGCCCTACGCCGGCTGCGCCATGGGTGAGTACTTTCGCGACAGGGGCCAGCATGCCCTGATCATTTACGACGACCTCTCCAAGCAGGCCGCCGCCTACCGCCAGGTGTCGCTGCTGCTGCGCCGTCCGCCGGGCCGCGAAGCCTACCCTGGCGACATTTTCTACAACCATTCGCGCCTGCTGGAGCGCGCCGCCAAGCTCAATGATGAACTGGGCGCCGGATCACTGACGGCCCTGCCCATCATCGAGACCCAGGCCGGCGACGTTTCGGCCTATATCCCCACCAACGTGATTTCGATCACAGACGGACAGATCTACCTGGAGCCGGCCCTGTTTTTCGCCGGCGTGCGGCCGGCCATCAACGTGGGCCTCTCGGTTTCCCGCGTGGGCGGCTCGGCGCAGGTCAAGGCCATGAAGCAGGTGGCCGGCACCATGCGCCTGGACCTGGCCCAGTACCGCGAGTTGGAGGCTTTCGCCGCCTTCGGCAGCGACCTGGACGCCGCCACGCAGCAGCAGTTGACCCGCGGCGCCCGGCTGGTGGAGATCCTCAAGCAGCCGCAGTATCAGCCGCTGCCGCTGGAAAAACAGGTGGCCATCCTCTACGCCGGCACCCGGGGCTTCCTGGACAAGTACCCCGTGGATGTGCTGGCCAAGTACGAGGCCGGGCTGTACCAGTTCATAGAGGACCGCTACCCCCAGGTGTTCACCGGCCTGGCCGAAAAGCAGGAAATCGACGACGAACTGGACAAGCTGCTGACCGAAGCCCTGACGGCCTACGACGAGGAGTTCAAGGACACCATCAAGTAGAGGGGCCTGCGCGGGCCGCCGGGTGCTTCCCCTGCACAGCAGTGCGGCCCGCGGCGTGAAATCTGCAACAGCAAACCCAAAGGCTGACGTTTATGGCGACGCTAAAGGATATCGAGCTCAAGATTCAGGCGGTCAAGAAAACCCGGCAGATCACCAAGGCCATGAACATGGTGGCCGCTTCCCGTCTGCGCGGGGCCCAGACCGACATGGAGGCTTTTCGTCCATACGCCTCCAAGTTCGCCGAGGTGCTGGGCAGCCTGGCCGAGAAGGCCGGCGACGAGTCCAGCCCGCTGCTGGTGCCGCGCGAGGAGGTCGAGCGGGTGCACGTGGTGGTGTGCACCTCGGACCGCGGGCTGTGCGGCGGGTTCAACACCAACCTGATCGAAAAGGCGCACGCTTTCTGTGACGAACAGAGCCGGAAGGGGCGCGAGGTGTCCCTGACGGCCTTCGGAAAGAAAGGCCGTGACTGGATGCGCCGGGACAAACGCACCATCGAGGACGAATACCTGGGCGTGGTGGGCGCCCGCTTCGGCTTCAACGAGGCCCTGACGGCCGGGCGCAAACTGGTGGACGGGTTCCTGGACGGCATCTACGACGAGGTGCATATCGTCTATGCAGCCTTTCTCAGTATGGCCCGCCAGACGCCGGTGGTCAAGCAACTGCTGCCCATTCCACCCCTGGAAAAAGCCGAAGAGGAAGAGATCACCGACGAGAACCAGCCCTACCTGGCCGAGCATATCTGCGAGCCGTCGGCACCCGAACTGCTGGGCGAACTGCTGCCGCGCAACGTCTACGTGCAGATCTACAACGCCCTGCTGGAGACGTCCACCAGCGAACACGCCGCACGCATGCTGGCCATGGACAACGCCACCAAGGCCTGCAACGATTTCATCGAGGAATTGACCCTGATTTACAACAAGGCCCGCCAGGCGGCCATCACGGCCGAGCTCATGGACATCGTGGGCGGCGCGGAGGCGCTCAAGGGCTAAGCGCGGATCAACGGTCCGGGGGCTTCGACCGTATCGATAGAAAAATAACCGATTGTCTCATAAAATGGCAAAGGATGGAGGTCTTTAGATGGGAGAGAACATTGGCAGGATAACGCAGATAACGGGGCCTGTCGTTGACGTGGAGTTCGAACAGGGCAAGCTGCCGACGATCTACACGGCGCTTCTGATCAGCAATCCGACCATCAGCGACGAGCCGGACAACCTGGTTGTGGAGGTGGCCCAGCATCTTGGCGACAACGTGGTGCGTACCATCGCCATGGACGTCACCGACGGTCTGGTGCGGGGCATGCCCGTCAAGGATACCGGAAAACCCATCATGATGCCCGTGGGAGAAGCCGCCTTGGGGCGCGTGCTCAACGTGGTCGGTAGGCCGGTGGACGGCCTGGGCCCTGTCAGCCAGGAGAAGATGCTCCCCATCCACCGTGAGGCCCCCAAGTTCACCGAGCAGGACACCACGGTGCGGGTGCTGGAAACCGGCGTCAAGGTCATCGACCTGCTGGTGCCTTTCCCCCGCGGCGGCAAGATGGGCATGTTTGGCGGCGCCGGCGTGGGAAAGACCGTCATTATGATGGAAATGGTCCACAACATCGCCATGCAGCACGGCGGCATCTCGGTGTTCGGCGGCGTGGGCGAGCGCACCCGCGAGGGCAACGACCTCTACCACGAGATGAAGGACTCCGGCGTTCTGCCCAAGGCCTCCCTGGTTTACGGACAGATGACAGAGCCGCCCGGCGCTCGTGCACGCGTGGCCCTCTCGGCCCTGACCGAGGCCGAATACTACCGTGATGAAGAGGGGCAGGACGTGCTGCTCTTTATCGACAACATCTTTCGCTTCACCCAGGCCGGTTCGGAGGTTTCGGCGCTGCTGGGCCGCATGCCCTCGGCGGTGGGTTACCAGCCGACCCTGGCGGTCGACCTGGGCGAACTGCAGGAGCGCATCACCTCCACCGACAAGGGTTCCATCACCGCCGTACAGTGCGTCTACGTGCCCGCCGACGACTTGACCGACCCGGCGCCAGCCACGACCTTTGCGCACCTCGACGGCACCGTGGTGCTGTCGCGCCAGATCGCCGAGCTGGGCATCTACCCGGCGGTGGATCCCCTGGACTCCACCTCGCGCATCCTGGATGCCTCCTACATCGGCGAAGAGCACTACCAGGTGGCGCGCCAGGTGCAGCAGATCCTGCAAAAATACAAGGAACTGCAGGACATCATCGCCATTCTGGGCATGGAGGAACTGTCCGACGAGGACAAAGTCACGGTTTCACGCGCCCGCAAGATCCAGCGTTTTCTGTCCCAGCCTTTCCACGTGGCCGAGGTGTTTACCGGCAAGCCCGGAAAATACGTCAAGATCGAAGACACCGTGCGCGGGTTCAAGGAAATCTGCGAGGGAAAGCACGATGACATCCCCGAACAGGCCTTCTACATGAAAGGCAGCATCGAAGAGGCTGTGGAAGCCGCCAAAGAAATGGCCGCAGCGGCCTAACTCCAAAGAAGAGGGCTGAAAATGGCTGGAAGCATCAGACTGGAAGTGGTCACACCCGAGAGGTCTGTGGTCAGCGCCGACGCCCAGATGGTCGTCGCCCCGGGCATCCAGGGAGAGTTCGGCGTGCTGGTCGGCCACACACCGTTTCTCACGACCCTCAAGACGGGCATCGTGCGCTACACCGACAGCGGCGGCCAGGAGCACTTCGTTTTCGTCAGCGGCGGCTTCGCCGAAGCCCTGCCCGACAAGGTCACCATCCTGGCCGAGTCGGCGGAGATCAGCGACGAGATCGACCTGACGCGTGCCAAGGCCGCCCTGGAGCGCGCCCGCAAGCGCCTGGAGGAGGCCAACCGGCAGGAGGGGATCGACCGCCATCGTGCCAAGGCCGCCCTCGAACGGGCCATGTTCCGCATTTCCCTGAAGGGCGGATGATTTTATCTGATCAGTAAAAGCGGCGGCAGCGTTCTGCCGCCTGGAAGGCAACCAGAAAAATTAATGAGTGGTCGGTGGGGCAAGCCATACCGCGCGTCTGGCTTGCCCCTTTTTTGGCTCACAGGAGTTCAGTCATGAGTGATGACGCGTCTTTTTCCCAGGTGGCGGTGGTGATCCTGGCCGCCGGCCTGGGAACCCGCATGAAATCGGACAAGGCCAAGGTGCTGCACGAGGTGCTGCATCGGCCCATGATCTCTTACGTGGTGGAAACAGCCGCGGCTGTGGCCGGCGAGCAGGTGGTGGTGGTGGTCGGTCACCAGGCCGAGCGCGTACGTGCCGTAGCCGGCGCCGAGGCCCGTTTGCGTTTTGCGCTGCAGGAGGAGCAGCTGGGAACCGGGCATGCCGTCATGTGCGCGCTGCCGCAGCTGCAGCCGGAAGCCGAACATGTGGTGATCCTGTGCGGTGATGTCCCGCTGCTGACGGCCGCCACCGTGGAGAAGCTGGTGGCGGATCACCTGGCCCACCGCCGGCACCTCACGGTGCTGGCCGTGGAACTGGACAACCCTACCGGTTACGGCCGCATCCTGACCGACGGCCGCAGCAACCTGCGGGGCATTGTCGAGGAGGCCGACGCCGATGACCGGCAGAAGGCCATCCGCCTCATCAACAGCGGCATCTACTGCGTGGAGCGGCGCTTTCTGGCCGACGCCCTGGAGCGCATCGACAGTGACAATGCCCAGGGCGAGCTCTACCTCACCGACATTGTTGATGTGGGGTACCGCCAGAAGCGCTCGCTGGGCATCGTGGTGGGAGACGACGCGGACGAGATCGTGGGCGTCAACAGTGTCGACGATTTGCGTACGGCCGAATCCCTGATGCGGAAAAGATGTGGTTAAAATCTCTTGACTTTCCCCTGTGTTAGCGATTATAGTTTAACAAACAGTATGAGGTGAAAGGTTGAATAACGAATTGATTATACAGCAGTTTGACCAGATCGAGAGAAAAGTTGAAAGGTTGATCGAAGTTTGTAGGTCGCTCGAGGCCAACAATGCCGAACTCAGGGAGCGCATTGGCCAGCTGGAGGCAGACCTCCAGCAGAAGATCGAGGCCGAGAACGGCTACAATCAGGAAAAGGACTTGATCCGTTCAAAAATCGACGGCCTGCTGGCCCGCCTGGACAGCATCTCTCAGGTTCAGGAGTAGGGATTTCCGCAGCCGGGCGGCTGGAAAGGTGATTCAGGTATTCATTGGAGCAGCTTGTCACCATAGAGCTATTCGGGCAGACGTACACCTTTCGGGCTGAAACGGACGTTTCGCAAGCCCAGGAAGTGGCCGATCTGTTGGTTGCCGAAGTCAACCGGGTGGAGCAGCAGCATGACGGAAAAATGCCCAGAATCAACTCGCTCGCCATACTGATTTCGGCGGCGTTGAATATCGCCAACGATCACTACGAACTGAAACGGCGGTATTCGGAACTGCTCGAGAAAGTTTCCGAGCGGTCCGAACGGCTCATGAGCATACTGGAGACCAATGTCTCCTGAAAACGTCGTTTCCACCGCCGTCCGGTGCGGGAGACACGGACGGCCGCCAAACGCCGCTGCCGTATACCGGCAGGGTTGCGGGGGCAGCGGTGGCGTTGTACGGCTCTAGAAGACAGCCCCTGCCGTGCGCGTGATTGGAAGACGTCCTTTGATCCAACGCATTATCCCAAGGGAGCTTTCTCTGGTTTCGGTGTGCAGGTTCTGCTCGTACAGAAAAGCCTAAAGAAACCACAAGGCGCCCACTTTAAAGCAGGGCTCAAAGGCCTGCCAACACGGCACTGTGCAGGGGTCCTTCCCATTCAATCTTTCCTCTTCCAGGTTCCCATTCACCTCATCATCGAAGGAAGGCGGAAAAGCGACCTTCTCCGCTGAACCGATTCTGCCTGCTGTCATCGCGCAGGGAACGCCCCGACACGGACGTTTCCCGCGGGGGACAGACGGGTGCGCACGGTTGTCCGGACGGCGACCGCCCGGGCAGGCCGAAAACATATTCGGGAGTGACCATGAACGCCATGCACGCCGCTAGTCAGACGTACCTGTTGATCGGTCTGGTATGCTTCGCGGTGGGGTTCGCCATCGCCTACTGGGTGAGGCAGAAGTCCGCGTCGCACAAAATCAAGGCCGCCGAGGACGAGGCCGGGCGGATTTTAAACGACGCCCGCCGCCAGGCCGAGAACCTGATCAAGGAGGCCCGACTGGAGGCCAAGGACCGCCTCTTCCAGATGAAGAGCGAGTTCGACGCCGAAACCCGTGAGACCCGGGCCGAACTCAAGACGCGCGAACAGCGCCTCAACCAGAAAGAGGAGAATCTCGACCGCAAAAGCGAACAGCTGGAAAAGAGGGAACGCGAATACAACCGGCGCGAGCGCAAGCTTGCCAAGCAGGAAGAGAAAATCAGGGCCCGCGAGGAGGAGTACGAACGGCTGATCGAGGAGCAGAAGATGCAGCTTGAAAAGATTTCCGGGCTGACCGCCGACCAGGCCAAGGAACTGCTGCTGCGGGCCATGGAAAACGAGGCGCGCTACGAGGGCGCCAAGCTCGTCAAGAAGATCGAGAACGAAACCCGCGAGCAGGCCGAGAAAAAGGCCAAGAAGATCATGGCCGTGGCCATCCAGCGATACGCCGCCGATTACGTGGCCGAACGCACGGTGTCCGTGGTGCAGCTGCCCGGTGACGACATGAAGGGCCGCATCATCGGGCGCGAAGGCCGCAACATCCGGGCCCTGGAAGCCGCCACAGGTATTGATCTGATCATCGACGACACGCCCGAGGCTGTGATCCTGTCGGGCTTTAACCCGGTGCGCCGGGAGGTGGCCCGGCTGTCGCTGCAGAAGCTGATCTCCGACGGCCGCATCCACCCGGCGCGCATCGAGGACGTGGTCAAGAAGGTCGGCAAGGAGGTGGACAAGACCATTAAGGAGGCCGGCGAGCAGGCGGCCTTCGAACTGGGCGTCCACGGCATTCACAACGAGCTGATCAAGTACCTGGGACGCCTCAAGTTTCGGACCAGTTACGCTCAGAACGTGCTGCAACACTCGGTGGAGGTTGGCTTTTTATGCGGCATCATGGCCGCCGAACTGGGGCTCAACCAGAAGCTGGCCAAGCGCATGGGGCTGCTGCACGACCTGGGCAAGGCCGTCGACCACGAGGTGGAGGGGCCCCATGCCCTGATCGGCTCCAAGCTGGCCAAGAAATACGGCGAGTCCCCCAAGGTGGTGCACGCCATTGCGGCCCACCACGAGGACGTGCCGCCGGCCACGGTCTATGCCCTGTTGGTGCAGGCCGCCGACGGCCTGTCCGGGGCACGGCCGGGGGCGCGCAAGGAACTGCTGGAAAATTACGTGCGCCGCCTGGAGGAACTCGAGGGCATCGCCAACTCTTTCAAGGGGGTGGCCAACACATACGCCATCCAGGCAGGCCGGGAGCTGCGGGTCATCGTGGAAAGCTCCAAGATTACCGACGACGAGGCCGTGCTGCTCAGCCGCGACATTGCCCGCAAG
>JAMOVG010000111.1 GCA_027061725.1 Desulfobacteraceae bacterium | reverse complement strand
GCCGGGTGCCGTAACGCGCCAGTGCCGCCAGGATGCCGGCCAGGTCTTTGCGGAAGTAGAAAAGCACGGCCACCAGGGTGCCCAGGTGGACCCCCACGTCGAACAGGATCTCGGGTTCCTTGAGGCCGAAGAGATGCTGGGCAATCACCAGGTGCCCGGAACTGCTGACGGGCAAAAACTCGGTCAAGCCCTGGATGGCGCCCAGCACCACGGCATGTAGAGGATCCATGACGGTTTTTCCTTTTCTGTTTTATCCCTTGACCACGGCCAGGGGCCGCAGCCGGGCCACCTTCCTGGCAATTCCGGCGCCGTGGACCACCTCGACCACCTCGGAGACGTCCTTGTAGGCGTCGGGCATCTCCTCGGCCAGGGTCGAGCGGCCGGTCCATCGCACCAGGATGCCCTTGTCCGCCAGTTCACGGTAGATGACGCGGCCCTTGCTTGCGCGCTTGGCGGCCTTGCGGCTCAACCTCCGTCCCGCCCCGTGGCAACTGGAACCAAAGGTCTCCTCCATGGCCTTCTGGGTCCCGGCCAGAATATAGGAGCAGGTTCCCATGTCGCCCGGAATCAGGATGGGCTGCCCCGCCGGACGGAAGGCCTCGCACACGGCTTCGTGTCCCGGGGCGAAGGCCCGTGTGGCCCCCTTGCGGTGCACGCAGAGCACCTGCTCGCGGCCGTCCACCACGTGCGTTTCGCGCTTGGCGATATTGTGGCACACGTCGTAGAGCAGGTCCATGGCCAGGTCCCGCGGACCGGCGCCAAACACGCGCTCAAAGACCTGCCGGGCGTGGTGCATCAAGATCTGCCGATTGGCCCAGGCGTAGTTGGCCGCGCAGTTCATGGCACGGAAATACTGCCGGGCGATGTCCGAAGAGATCCAGGCGCACACCAGCTGCCGGTCGGGCGGCGCCAACCCGCTGCCGGCGGCCTCCCGGTTCATGACGGCCAGGAAATCATCGCAGACCTGGTAGCCCAGTCCCCGCGAACCGGAGTGCAGCATGAGGGTCACCTGCCCCTCCGCCAGACCGAAGGTGCGGGCTGCGGTTTCATCAAAGACGGTGTCCACCACTCCCACTTCCAGGAAGTGGTTGCCGGACCCCAGGGTGCCCAGCTGGCGCAGCCCGCGCTTGAGGGCCCGCTCGCTGACCGCGCCCGGGTCGGCTTCGGGCAGGCAGCCGCCGTCTTCGGTGTGCAGCAGATCACGCTCTTGGCCGAACCCTTGTGCAACGGCCCAGCGGCTGCCCTGCTGCAGCACCTTGCGGGCCTCTTTGCCGCTGAGCTTGACGCTGCCAGTGGAGCCCACGCCCGAGGGAATGCTGCGGTAGAGTTCATCCACCAGTGTCTCCAGGCGCGGGCGCAGGTCATCCTCGCCCAGCGCCGTGGTGGCCAGGCGCACGCCGCAGTTGATGTCATAGCCCACGCCGCCCGGCGACAGGATGCCTTCTTCCCAGTCGAAGGCCGCCACGCCGCCAATGGGAAAACCGTAGCCCCAGTGCATGTCGGGCATGGCCAGCGCGGCCTTGACGATGCCGGGCAGGCTGGCCACGTTGGCCACCTGCCGCAGGGGTTGCCGCTGCTCGTCGCCGCGCAGCATCTCTTCGGTGGCGTAAACGCGCCCCGGCACCCTCATCCGCCCCTCGGCGGGCAGTTCCCAGCAGTACGGGCTCCGTTTTCTGAGTTCCATGACACCCTCCTCAGACAAGTCCGCGCCTGCCCCTTCCTCACACATCGAAGATGACCACGGCCTCCCAGCCTCCGGAGACCGGCCGCACGGTGATGCCGTGGTAGGTGACGGCCTTGATCTCGTGGTGCAGTTCGTGCCAACGCGGGTCGTAGGCCGCAACCCACACGCGGGCCGCCAGGCGGCTGTCATCCAGCGTATCGATGCGCGTGCGGGCCACCAGCAGCTGTTCCCCGTTCCACAGGTAAAGCAGCTCACGCAGCCAGTTGACCATCAGGTCCGGCCGGTCGCGCCCCTGCACCGCCAGTGTTCTTTGGGCCGTTTCCGTCACCCGGCCGCGGTTCGTGATCAGGTCGAAGAGCGCCGCCGCGGCCTCCTCAAAGAGTTCCCGCAAACCACTCGCCCGCACCCGGATGCCCAGATCGGCGGTATGGTCGATAAGCGTGTACGGCATGGCCGACGTCAGTATATCTCACCCGTTTTTTCGGTGTGATAGCCTCCCAGCGCCTCCACCTGGGCCTTGAAGGTGCGGCTGTTGATGATCTCGAGCACGCGCTGGATGTTCTCGGTCTCGAAATAGGCCTCGGGGATGATCAGGTCGTACTGCTCGGTAACCACCGGGATGAAATCCAGCCCCAGGGCCCTAGCGGCGGCAAAGATGCCCAGGCCCACGTCGGCGCGGCCGCTGAGCACGGCCACGGCCACCGACATGTGAGTGAACTCCTCGTCGCGGTACCCCTCGATGTCGCCGGGGTCAATGCCCAGCTGCCGGAGCCGGTAGTCCAGCAGGATGCGCGTGCCCGATCCGCCCTGGCGGTTGATCAGGCGCACGTCGTCGCGCACCAGGTCCTCGATTCCCTGGATGTTTTTGGGATTTCCGGGCAGCACCATCAGCCCCTGATCCCGGAAGACCAGGTTGACGCGCCGCACGGGGACCTGGGGCAGGTACCTTTTGATGTAGGAGGCGTTGTAGGTGCCGTCCTCGGTGTCCAGCAGGTGGCTGCCGGCCATGTGGCAGACGCCCTTGCGGATGGCCATCAGGCCTCCCATGGAACCCACGTGGCTGGAGGACAGCGACAGGGCCGGGTAGGCCGCCTGCAGCCGGTCGGCCAGCAGGTCCAGGGTGTTGTCGTGGCTGCCCACCACCACGATGGTGTTCCTGACCAGCGGCAGCGGCTTGATCAGTTCGACCTCCACCGGTTCGTGCTCGGCGACGCCCTCCACCGCGTTGGGGATACGCAGGATGCCGTCGGCCTCGGTAATGGAGGTGATCATGCCGGCCCCGCGCGGCAGCGGTGTGGCCACGATGCGATCGCCCACCTGGCCCAGTTTGACGCGCAGGAACTCCTCCACGCCCAGCTTGGAGGGGATTTTGCGGGTGGGGTGGGCCTGCACTTTCTGGGGCTCGGGCTCGGGCTGGCCCAGCATGGCACACAGCAGCGGCCGCACCAGCTGCTCGAAGGCCACGATGGCCGACACCGGGTAGCCGGGCATGCCGAACACCGGTTTGCCCGAAACCTCACCGGCGATGACGGGTTTTCCCGGCATGATGGTCACGCCGTGGACCAGGATGTTGCCCAGCTCACTCAGGGCGTGGCGCGCAAAATCCTCGGACCCGGCGGACGACCCCCCGATGGTCAGCACCACGTCGAACTCGCCCGCCACGCCCTCGGCAATGGCGTCGGTGATGTCCTGCAGGTCGTCGGAGCGTTTGTCTAGCTGGACCGCCTCGCCGCCCGCGGCCTCCACCATGCGCGACAGCACGTAGCCGTTGCTCTCGAGCACCTGCCCGGGTTTGAGGTCCTCCAGCGGCGTGGTGCGCCAGTCCACCAGCTCGGATCCCGTCGGGATGATGAGCACCTTCGGTTTGCGGCGCACGGCCACGATGAAGATGCCGCCCGAGAGCAGCGCCCCCACGCAGTAAGGCGTCACCCGATGGTTCTGGGGAAAGAGCAGTTCCCCGGCCACGATGTCTTCACCCATCTTGCGCACGTTCTGCCAGGGAAACACCGGCGCCTCGATAACGGCCCGGTCGGGGTCTTCGAAGGTCACGTGCTCGATCATGATGACCGCGTCGGTGCCCTCGGGCAGCACGTGGCCGGTGTTGACTGGAATGGCCTCGCGGCCCACGGTGAGCGCCAGCGGCGTGGTTTCCGAAGCCCCGTAAGTGCGCTCGGCGGCCACGGCCAGGCCGTCCATGGCGGCGGCGTGAAAATTGGGCGAGGACAGGCGTGCGAACACCGGTTCGGCCAGCACGCGGCCCACGCTGTCGGGCACGCTCAGCATCTCGGTGTCCCGGCACAGCAGCGCCGCGGCCGGGAAGGTTTCCCGCAGCACCCGGCGCGCCTCGGCCAGAGTCTTCATCTTCAGGTAAATATTGCGTTTGTGGTCCATCTTTTATGTCGCTTGTCCGTTGGCTGTGGTCCGTTGAATCGATCGGCGCCGGTGATCGGCTGCCCCGCCTGATGAATGCGTTTGGCCTGACACCCTGCACCTGAACCTGTTTACAAAAATAATGCCGCCGGCGCGCGGATCAACCGTCACCCGCTTACACGGGACGCACCATCACCAGGCTGTCACGGTCCAGACCCTCGGCATTGACGTCGATTTCCACCAGGCCGTCGGCCCGCACCAGGGTGTTGATCAGGCCGGACTTCCCCAGCAGCGGCTCGGCCAGCAGTTCGCCGTTCTTCTCGGTCAGCCGCACCCGCACGTAATCCACCCGCCCCTGGGCCGAAGCCAGGTTGCGGGTCAGGCGCGCCGGCAGCCGCCGTACGGCCGTGGGCCGCGCCAGCCCGGCGGCATGCTCGATGAAAGGCTGAACGATGACCCGAAAGACCACCATGGCCGAGGTGATATGGCCCGGCAGCCCCCACAGGGCCTTGCCGCCAGCCATGGCCAGGATGGTGGGCTTGCCGGGACTGATGGAAATGCCGTGCACCAGGATACGGCAGTCCGGCAGGCTGGAGAGGGCCTCGATGGTGAAATCGCGCACCCCTACGGAGCTGCCCCCCGAAATCAGCACCATGTCGCACTCGTCCGCCGCGCGGGTCAGCGTGCTGCTGAGGGCATCGAAATTGTCGGCCACGATCCCGTAAGTTTTCGGCCGGCCGCCGCAGGCCCTTACCATGGCGGCCAGGCTGTAGGAATTGACATCACGGATCTGGCCCGGTCCGGGCCGGCGGGATATGGGCACCACCTCGTCGCCGGTGGAGATGATACCCACCAGCGGGCGCCGGTAGACCGTCACCTCTTCGTTTCCCAGGGCCGCCAGCAGGCCCGTCTCTTGGGCCCGCAGGCGGATGCCGGCCGGCAGGGCCACCTGGTCCCGTGCGTAGTCCTCCCCGGCCCGGATGACGTGGCCGCCGGGCGCCACGCTGCGGTAAACCTCGATCATGGTGTCGTCCACGGCGGCCGTGTGTTCGATCATCACCACGGCATCGGCGCCGCGGGGCAGCATGCCCCCGGTGGAGATGCGCGCCGCCTGGCCGTTTCCGACGGTAAAATCCGGGACCTCGCCCATGGCCACACTGCCCAGCACTTCCAGGTAGGCCGGGCTGCCCTCCGAGGCGCCGAAGGTCGAGGCCGCCTGGACGGCGAAACCATCCATGGTGGAGCGCGCAAAAGGCGGCAGGTCCTCCCCGGGAACGACCGCCTCGGCCAGCACACGCCCCCAGGCTTCGGCCAGGGGCACCGTTTCGCTTTCCACCCTCGTGATCCCGTGTCGCAGTTCGGCCACCTCTGCGGGGCTCTTGACCTTGAAAAAATCTTCCATCATCGCAATCTTTCGCCTTCAACCGCTGCGCTCGCCGCGCAACGCTTTTTACTCTTGCCTTGTGTCGGCCGGGAGTGCAGACACCGCCCCGGTGCCGCTGTCCCGCTGGGCCGGCTGCTTTTCAGCTACCATATATCTGTTGGCAGTTCAAACAGTTGGGCGGCCTCTGGCCCCGCAGTCCGGCCAGCAGGTTCTCGGCGGCAAGCTCGGCCATGCGGGTACGCGTCTCGATGGTGGCACTGCCGATATGGGGCAGCAGCACGGTGTTTTCCCGTTCGGCCAGCCCCGGCGCCAGGTCGGGCTCGTTCTCGTACACGTCCAGTCCGGCGCCGGCGATGCGGCCCTCCCGCAGGGCCTGAACCAGGGCCTTTTCGTCCACCACCGGTCCGCGGGCGGTGTTGATGAGATAGGCCGTGGGCTTCATGCGCCGCAGCTCGCCGGCGCCGATCAGGTGGCGGGTGTGCTCGGTCAGCGGAACGTGCAGCGAAACGAAGTCGGCCTCTGCCAGCAATTCGTGCAGACCGGCGTGGGTGACGGACAGGTCGGCTTCGTCTTCAGCCGGCAGGCGGTGGCGACTGTGGTACAGCACCCGCATACCGAAACCGGCGGCACGGCGGCAGACCGCCCGTCCGATGCGGCCCAGCCCGACGATGCCCAGGGTCTTGCCGCTGACCTCGGTGCCCAGGAAATGCAGCGGCGCCCAATGCTTGAAACGGCCCTGGCGGGTGCGGCGGTCGCCTTCAACGACACGCCGCGCACAGGCCAGCATGAGGGCAAAGGCGGCGTCGGCCGTGGCGTCGGTGAGCACACCCGGTGTGTTGCTCACCGGAATGCCGCGAGCCGTAGCGGCCGCAAGATCGATGTTGTTATAGCCCACACCGTAGTTGGCGATCATCTTCAGCTGCGGGGCATGGTCCAGCAGCTCGGCATCCACGCTGTCGGTAATCATGCAGAGGAAACCCTGTTTGTCCGGCAGCCGCGCCAGGATCTCGGAACGCTCCATGGGGTAGTCGTTGGAGTTCACCTCGACCTCGTGTTCGGCGGCGATGGACCGGATGACCGCCTCGGGCAACCTTCCACTGACCAGCACTTTCATGGCGCCTCCTTTCTGAAACCAAAACGGCACGCTCCCATACGACCGTCGTGGCACCCTACACCCGGCTTCCAGGAAACTCAAGAAGCAATGCCGTGGACGAGCAGGTGGCGGCCGTTTCAGCCCGGCCTTGCAAATTCCCGGAAATAGCGTATAATAAAACACCTTTTGTTAAAATAATCATATTTCCGCAGGAGAACAATGTCTGAAGATCAGAATCTGCCCGTTCCGGCAGAGCCGGGGGAGACCGATCGGGCACCTCGGCCCGACTTTCTCACCGATGTCCGTTTTGACGATTTCGACCTGGATGAAAGGCTGCTCTCCGGTCTGAAAGACGCCGGTTTCGAGTATTGTACGCCCATCCAGGCCCGCGTGCTTCCCATCTCGCTGACCGGCAAAGACATCGCCGGCCAGGCCCAGACCGGCACCGGCAAGACCGCCGCCTTCCTGGTGACTATTTTCCACCGCCTGCTCAACGCCAAGCGACGCAAAAAGGACCTGCCGGCCGCCCTGATCGTGGCCCCCACCCGGGAGTTGGCCCGGCAGATCTACGAAGAGGCCCTGCTGATCGGCAAGCACCTCGACTTTCGCATGATGCAGGTGGTGGGCGGCATCGACTACCAGAAGCAGGCCGATGAACTGCGCCGTGGTGTGGACATCATCGTGTGCACACCGGGGCGTATCATCGACTATTACAAACAGAAGGTGTTCAATGCCGAAGGCATTTCCATCCTGGTCATCGACGAGGCCGACCGGCTGCTGGACCTGGGATTCGCCAAGGACATGCAGTACCTGCTGAGCAAGCTGCCCAGCTACAAGGTGCGCCAGTCCCTGCTGCTCTCGGCCACGCTCTCCTACCGGGTCATGGAGCTGACTTACGAGTACATGAACCTGCCCGAGTTCGTGTCCGTCACCCCCGAAGAGATCACGGTGGAGGGCATCGAGCAGGTGCTCTACCACGTAGGGTCCGAGAGCAAATTTTCGCTTCTGCTGGGCGTGCTGGAGAAAGAGGAATGGAGCCGGGTGCTGATTTTCGTCAACACCAAAAGCGGCGTGGAGTGGGTCACCCGCAAGCTCAAGGGCAACCAGTGGCCCGCCGAGGGCATCACCGGCGACCTGCCCCAGGCCAAGCGATTCCGCCTCATGGAGCAGTTCAAAAGCGGCAAGATCAAGATTCTGGTGGCCACGGACGTGGCCTCGCGGGGCATTCATGTGGAGGACATCAGCCTGGTGATCAACTACGATCTGCCCCAGGACCCGGAAAACTATGTGCACCGTATCGGGCGTACGGCACGCGCCGGCAGCCGGGGCAAGGCCGTCTCGCTGGCCTGTGAGACCTACGTCTTTCACCTGGAGCCGCTGGAGAAACTGCTGGGCTACCAGATCCCGGTGGCCTGGCCCGAAGACGACTGGTTCATCGAAGACCGCAGCGGGCCGGTGCATATCGACCGCGGCCGCAAAAAAACCGACAAGACCCGCAGCCGGCGGCGCGCCCGCAAGCGCAAGCCCACCGCCACCAGCCGTCCGCCCCGGGCCAAGGTGCCGCCGCGAGAGCCGGGTGCCTTCCCGGGAAGCTTCTTCGGTTTCGGCCCCCCCGCAGAGGCCGCCGCCGAAAAAGCGGAAAAAAGCGCCAAGCCCCGGAAACGCTCCCGACGCAAAAGCCGCCCCAAGAAAAAGGCCGAAACGGCCGAAGCCGCGCCTCAGAAATGATACTGCAGCAGCCGGGAAAAGGGACTTTTTTTTTGTCGCGCAATGCTTATTATGAGGGGGTACCGGAAGACATGCAAGCCGCCGGCGGGGCCTGCGGCGGCGCTCAATACGGGATGAACTCCGACGGACGGGCACTAAAGCCGTAACGCGTTCCTTTCAGGGGAAAGACCATGGGGTACGTATTTGACTTTCAAGATGCCCTCGCCTACGAAAAATGGTGCCGGGACCGCGGCCGGCAGGTGGCCGTTCAACTCGAACGGCGGCTGATGATCGACCTGCTGCGGCCGGCGGCCGGGGAGTCCATCTTGGACATCGGGTGCGGCACCGGCACAAGCATGCTTCCCCTGCTCGATAAACAGCTGGACGTCACCGGCATCGACCCGTCACCCTACATGCTGGACATCGCGCGCCAAACCGTCGGGCATCGGGCGGATCTGCACCGCGGCTTCGCCGAAGACCTGCCCTTCGAGGACAACGCCTTCACCTACGCCTGCCTGAACATCACCCTGGAGTTCGTGGACGACCCCCGGAAAGCCCTGGACGAGGCTTTCCGGGTGGCCAAGGACCGTGTGTTCGTGGGCATCCTGAACCGGTACGCCCTCAAGGGCCTGCAGCTGCGCGTGAAGGGCAAGCTGTTCAACACCATCTACCGGCATGCCCGTTTTTTCAGCATCTGGGAGCTCAAAAACATGATCCGCAGCGCCCTGGGAGACGTTCCCGTGGCCTGGCGCACCGTCTGCCAGCTCATGCGCCCGCCCGGCCGCATCATGGGCCGCATCGAGGGCTACCACCTGGTACAGCGCTGCCCCTTCGGCGCCTTTGCCGGCATCGCCGTCACCCTCATGCCCAAGTTCCGCACGCGCCCGCTGGAACTGAAGCTGGAAGAGACCCTGCCGTCGGCCACCGGCAGCTTCCCCTGCAAGGCCCTGCACCCGAACTGACACGTAAAAGCTGCCAGCCATCCGCCGTCAGCGGTCAGCCAACACCCTTCTGGCCTGACAGCTTTTTAACCCGAAACCGGAGCACTTCGGTAAAAAGCCATGGAAGCTTACCTCTACGAACCACTGTCCGAAAATCGCGTACGTTGCCACCTCTGCCAACACCGCTGCGTGATTTCCGAGGGCAGGCGGGGTATCTGCGCGGTGCGCGAAAACCGCGGCGGCACCCTGGAGACACTGGTCTTCGGCAAGGTCATCGCCCGCCATGTGGATCCCATCGAGAAAAAACCGCTCTTTCACTTTCTGCCGGGGAGCCTGTCGTATTCCATTGCCACGGTGGGCTGCAATTTCAGGTGCCGTTTCTGCCAGAACGCCGACATCGCCCAGCTGCCGGCCGACCGCCGGGGCCTGATCGTGGGCGACGAGGTCACCCCGCAGGAAATCGTGGCCGACGCCCGCCGCCAGCGCTGCGCCAGCATCGCCTTCACCTACACCGAGCCCACCGTGTTCTTCGAGCTGGCCTACGAAACGGCCCGGCTGGCCCGCGGCGAGGGCATCCGCAGCGTCTTCGTCAGCAACGGCTACATGACCGCCGAGGCCGTCGAGATGATCGCCCCGTACCTGAACGCCGCCAACGTGGATCTGAAAGCTTTCTCCGACGAGACCTACCGCCACTACTGCGGCGCCCGCCTGGAGCCGGTCAAGGAGACACTGCGGGAAATGAAGTCGCGGGGAATTTTCCTGGAGGTCACCACCCTGATCGTGCCGGGCATGAATGACGACCCGGACGAGCTGCGGCGGCTGGCGTCGTTTATCGCCGCCGATCTGGGTCCCGAGACGCCCTGGCACATCAGCCGCTTTCACCCCACCTATCGTCTCACCGACCGACCGCCCACGCCCCTGGAGAGTCTGCTCGAGGCACGCCGCATCGGTCGGGACGCCGGCCTGCGCTACGTGTACACGGGGAACGTGCCCGGCGAAGAGGGCGAAAGCACCTACTGCTACCAGTGCGGAGAACTGCTGGTGGACCGCATGGGGTTCTTCATCCGCCGCAACCGCATCGAAAACGACCGCTGCCCGGCCTGCGGGGCCGCCATCGACGGGGTGGGGATGTGAGCTTTTTTAATCCAAATCCCGGACCGGCAGTGCGCGATGGGCGCGGCGGTGGACCATGCGGTCGGTGTAGTAAATGCCGCGCTGGAAATTGAACACCGCGGCCGTGATGGACTCCACGTTGGAACTCCACACCCAGCCGCAGCTGATGCGGATGGCGGGAACGATCTTGACGCGCTGGCCGCAGTCGCTCTCGTAACCGTCGTATTCGGCGTCCTTGATGTAGAGGCTCTTGAGCTCCGCCAGCGTCGGCAGACGCCAATTGTCGTACTTCTTCTCCAGGGTGTCAGGGAAGGTGTACTTCACCCAGCGGACGGCCTGCTTCCATTCGATGTCGCCGTTGTTGTCCGTCTTAGACCACATCACGTTGAGTTTGTGGTCGGTGACGGTTCCGTCGCCGTTGTCGGTGAAGCGGTCCTGCGCCGAGGCGGCAACGGCCACCAGCAGGGCCGTCACCACCGCCAGCCAGATCAACCATCTTCTGTCAGGCGCCATCATCTTGCCCCCTTTCGGCGGGCATCCCGCCTGATTCTGCCTGCGGGCCCCCACCGGGGCGGGTACCGGCCGCCAGCCACCGGGCCGCTGCCGGCACCGCCGCCTTTTCACGGAAAATTAGAGATGAATGCGTTTGCGCAAACGGCGGGCGCTCTTCTCGTCGCGGTAGGACACGACGGTGACCGGCGAGCGCCGGAACAGCTTCTCGGCGATGGAGCCGATGAAAATGTGCTCCAGGTCCGAGCGCCCCCGGACGCCCATGACCAGCATCTGGACGTCCTCTCTGACCGTGATCTTGAGCAGTTCGTCCAGGGGATTGCCCACCTTGATGATGGTCCGCAAGCGGCCGGTCGCGAAGCCGGACTCCCGGATATAGCCCTCCAGCAGTTCGAGGCGCTCCCTGCGCACACTCTCCACGTAGTGTTCGCCGTCCACCTCGAAGCCCATGGAGGACACCCGTCCCACGGCATCCACGTCGCGGGAGTTGATGATGCTGGCCACCAGCAGATCGGCGTCCAGTTTCTTCGCCAGTCCCGCCGCGTAGTTGAACAGGCCGCCGCAGTAGTGGCTGAAGCCCAAGGCCACCATGATGGTCTTTACGTCGTCCATTTTTCTGCCTCCTGTAACGGTGGCGTTACGCCGCCACCGGAACTGCGCCCTGGGTCCTGTCAACCCGCGGGCGCTGCATCAGGTAGATGAGGCCCAGCACGGCCAGCCCGATGAGATAGGTGTAGTAACGCTGTTCGTGGGGCAGCCCCACCCATGATGCGATCAGGTCCGGCCGCATGAGGTTGAGCGTCACGAATAGGAACAGGGGCACCTCGTACAGCCGGTTTTTGGTCACGAACCACCCCTGGGTGGCCGAGGCGAAGGCGAAGTTCCCCACGCAGGCCATGGCGAATATCAGCAACCCCTGGGGCCAGCTGTTGACGTTGTGCAGAATCAGGTCGCTGTTGAAAATGAACATGAAGGGAAGGATGGCTGTCCGGATGTCGTACATAAAGCCCTGGATACCGGTAGGAATTGGCGGCGATTTGGCAATGGCCGCAGCCGCATAGGCGGCCAGGCCCACCGGGGGCGTGTCGTCGGCCAGAATGCCGAAGTAGAAACAGAACAGGTGAGCCGCCATCAGGGGAACGATGAAGTCGTTCATCTGGCCGATTTCGACGATGGCCGGCGCGGTCAGCGAGGCCATGACAATGTAGGTGGCCGTCGTCGGCAGGCCCATGCCGATGATCAGACTGGCGATGGCGGTGATCACCAGCATAAGGTAAATGTTGCCTCCCGAGAGCACGTCGATGATCTCGGTGACCAGCTGTCCCAGGCCCATGGCCACCACGCCCACAATGATGCCGGCCGCCGCCGTGGCCAACGCCACGGCCACCATATTGCGCGCGCCGCCGGCCAGAGCCGCGAAGATGTCGCGCACCCCCTGCCACAGGGCCGGCCCCAGGGGCTTTCCGTCCATGTAAGCCTGAACGGGCCGCTGCACCAGCATGATCAGCGCCATCACCCAGCAGGCGTTGAAGGCCGCTGTTTCGGGCGTATGCCGCGTGACAATCAGCTCGTAGAGCAGCATGGCGATGGGCAGCATGTAGTGGGCGCCGCGGACCAGGGTCTTGAAAAAGAGCGGCAGCTGGCTCTTGGGCATGCCCTTGAGGCCCAGTTTGGAGGCCTCGATGTGCGTAATGTACAACAGGGCC
>JAMOVG010000110.1 GCA_027061725.1 Desulfobacteraceae bacterium | reverse complement strand
TCTTGGCCACCTCTCCGGGCCGCACCGGTTTGCCGGCTTTTTTCATGGCATCCAGCACTTTGTCTTCCATCAGACTTCCTCCTTTTTGGCTGTATCAGTTGAATTCTGGTTTGCACCCGAAAAAGAAATACAGGGCATCTGGTGCAAAGGACGCCCCAGGCGGCATCGCATCACAGCAGTCCATGCGGCAGGCTTTCGACCCGGCCGGCAGGCGTGATCTCGATGTAGTCCAGCTTGCGCTGCAGCTCACGGATGGTGACGGCGCCGCCGTAGGTCAGGCCCGATCGCAGGCCGCCGACAATGTCGGCGATGATTTCGTCCTCGTTTTCACGGTAAGGAACCTCGTGGGCCACGCCTTCGGCCGTCTTCCACTCGGCCATGCCGCCGTGGTAGTCATCCTGCACTTCACGCGAGGCCATACCGCGGTAAACTTTCACGCGGGTTTCGCCACCGTCCGGTCCCTTGCGCGTCAGCACGGGACCCGGCGTGGGCCGGGTGCCGGCCAGCAGGCTGCCGATCATCACGAAGTCCGCCCCGAAGGCCAGGGACTTGACGATGTCGCCGGGCGTGCGGATGCCGCCGTCGGCCACGATGGAGCGGTCCACCCGTGCGCAGTGGCGGATGGCCGTGAGGTTGGGGATGCCGAAACCGGTTTTCAGGCGCGTGGTGCACACCGAGCCGCCGCCGATGCCCACCTTGATGAGGTCGGCGCTGCAGGAGGCCAGGTAGTCGGCCCCGGCGTAGGTCGCCACGTTGCCGGCCATGATGCAGGTCTCCTTGCCCAGCATCTGGCGGATATTTTTCAGGGTGCGGCCCACGTAGCGGGCATGCGCGTGGGCCACGTCCACGCAGAAGTAAACCGCCCCGGCGTCGCGCAGGGCCTCGGCCCGCTCCAGGTCAGTGGGCGCGCAGCCGATGGAGACGAAGCAGGGGTAGCGGCAGGCCTTGAAAATGGAAACGTTGTCGTTGATGGACATAAAGCGATGCAGTACGCCGATGCCGCCCTTTTTGCCGATGAAGTTGACCATGTCGGCCTCGGTGACGGTGTCCATGTTGGCTGTCATGACCGGCAGCTCAACGCGCAGCTTTCCGGACTTGTCCTCCATGGAGATGTCCACCACCCGGCGGGATTCCCAGTGATTGTAAGAGGGGACGAGCAGTACGTCGTCGTAGGTGATTGCCACGCTCATGCCGGCGCCTCCCCGGTGGTGTTGAAAACCGCAACTGTTCAGAAAAAAGTCGACCAGCGTGCCATCTACTAAAATTGGTGCGGCCGTCGAGATTGTCAAGCGGAAAAACCGGGTGAAGCCTCGCCCGCGGCCGGTTCAGCGGGGCGCGAATCGGGTTGACAATCGCGGGGCCGAATGCGAAATATTCACATTGGCCCTGTACGGCGCCTGCGGCGCCGTGCCTACCACGGGAACCATGCCGAGGAGGAGCATGCGTGTTTACCGTAAAGGACATCAGTGAACTGGCGGTGCAGCTGGAAAAGAACGGCCAGAAGGTCTACCAGGAAGCCCTCAAGAAGGTGCGGGATCCGGGATTGGTATCCATCCTGCAGTGGCTTGCCGAGGACGAAAAGCGCCACGCCGAGTGGTTTTCCAATCTGGCGGAGACCAAGCCGAACCGCGAAGTCAGTGCGGAACTGGAGGAGATGGGGCGCGCCATGATGAAGGACGCCCTCGCCAACCAGAGTTTCTCGTTGGGGGACACTGACTTCACCAGCCTGCGCTCTTCGCGGGAGCTGATTGAAGTGGCCGTGGAGTTCGAGCGCGACACCGTGCTGTTCTATACCATGCTGCGGGGTTTCGTGAGAGACGAGGATGCCCTGCAGCGGCTCGACGCCATTATCGAAGAGGAAGAAAGACACATCCGCAAACTGCGGGAACATCTGAGCTAGTGCCTGTCACCCTTTTTTTCAGCAACCGCCTGGAAGCCCTGGCGGAAAAGCTGCTCGAAAACATGGACCGCGGCGGGAGCGCTGGCAGCGACCCCCTGCAGGCGCCCCGCATTGTGGTTCCAAACACCAACCTGGCCCGCTGGCTGAAACTGGCCATCGCCTGCCGCCGGTCCATTTGCATGAACGTGGCGTTCGATTTCCTGGAGCGCGGTCTGTGGCGCATGCTGGCGGACCTGGATCCCGATCCCGCCCGCGTGGCGCCGCTGGACATGGAAGAACGCCAGGCGCTGCTGCTGTGGGCCCTGCAGCAGATGCCCGAAGACGACCGCCGGCTGCAGCCGCTGCGGCACTACCTGGAAGCGACGGGCGGCGCCGGCCGCGCCGCACGGCTGTGGCAGCTGAGTGAAACCCTGGCCCGCCTCTTCAGCGAGTACGAACTGCACCGCGCAGAGATGGTCGACCGGTGGCGAAAGGGGGCGCCGGCCGCTGACGCCCTGGAGGCCTGCCAGCAGCGGCTGTACCTGCAGCTGCGGACCCTGGCCGGGGCAGACTTCGACAGCCGCCCGGTGCGGTTGCTGTCGCTGCCGGACTACGCCCGCCGCGTGTTTTCGCGCGCGCGGGCAGCCGACCGGCGGCAGCTGGAACGTATCCATTTTTTTGGCCTTTCCCAGATTTCTTCCCTTCACCTGCAGATCCTCGGCCGCCTGTCCGGCTGGTACGACATGGCCCTGTACGTCATGAATCCCTGCCGTGAGTTCTGGGAGGACATCGCCACACCGGCCGAGCAGCGCTGGCGGCGCAGGCAGGCGCGTCGCCTGCGTATCCTGCCCGGCGAGGAGTCCGCAGGGGAGCTCGGGCAGCCGGCAGGCCACGAACTGCTGTCCGCCTGGGGAAAGCCGGGCCGCGAATCGGTACGCCGCTTCTGCGCCCTGAGCGACTACGACTTCATCGAAAACTACGTCACCGAGCCGCCGGACACGGTGCTTCGGGCCGTCCAGCACGACATCCTGACGCTGGGGCAGGGGGACATCGTTCGTGAAAACCTGGCCCAGGACGCCAGCCTGCAGATCGGCGCCTGCCCGGGGATATTCCGAGAGGTCGAAACCGTCTACAACAGCATCCTGTTTAACCTGCAGCGTGATGAGAGCCTGCGGCTCACAGACATTGCCGTGCTGGTGCCGGACATGGCGACCTACAAGCCGGTGCTGCAGGCGGTATTCGACCGCTACCCGCCCGTGATCACCTACAACCTGGCC
>JAMOVG010000109.1 GCA_027061725.1 Desulfobacteraceae bacterium | reverse complement strand
CCATTGAGCAGCCAGACGGTCTGGTTGTCGCGCAGGGCGGCCCGCGGCAGCACGAAGACGTTCTCCAGTTCCGGCCCCCGGATGGCCACGCGCACGTACTCGCCGATGAGCAGGGGGGGATCCCGGCGATTCCCGTCCGCGAGGTGCAGCGGATCACGCACCTCGATCAGCAGCCGGGCCATGCGTCCCTGGGCGGTCAGGTCTCCGAGCAGACGCAGCACCGTGCCCGGCATGCGGTGCCCGGAGCTGCAGGCGATTTGGGCCGCAGACCCCTTTTGTCCGGCGCGCCGCGGGATCCGGATCCAGGTCAGACGATCCACCGGCACTGAGGCCTGCACCCAGTAGGCGTCGGTGCCCACCAGCTCGGCCAGGGGCACCTGGGGTGTCACCTGGGAACCGATGTCCACGGACTTGGCGCGCACGATGGCGTTGAAGGGGACCCGGATCCGGGTCCGTGCGAGATCCAGTTTGGCCTTTTCCACGGCCGCTTCGGCGGCGGCAACGTCCGCCCGGGCCTTTTCCAGGTGCGTCTCGCGCAGGGCCAGCGGCGTATCGCCGCCCGCCGCCCCGGCCTGCCCGCCTTTACTCAACAGCTGCCACTCGCGCCGGGCAACTTCCTGGCGGCCCATCTCCAGCTTGAGGGCGTGGCGCGCGTTCACCAGGTCGCTTTTGCGCTGGGCCAGCGCCAGGCGGTAGTCGGCGTCGTCCAGTTCGATGACTCGATCGCCTTTTTTTAAAAGGCCGCCTTCGGAAAACTCGGGGTTGAGGCGAATGACCCGGCCGGACACGCGCGACTTGAGGACCACCTGGTGGGCGGGCACCACCGTGCCCATGACGTGCAGCACCACCCGGTGGCGAACAGCTCGCAGCGGCTGGACTTCGACCACGGGAACGATCTTTGCGGGCGGGCGCTTGCGGGAACGGGGCGCCGTTTTCTTCAGGTAGGCGGCCCCGGCCAGGCCCGCGCAGACCAGCAGCACGGCCACCAGAATCCGCAGCAGGCGGCTCCACCAGCGGACCGGCGGCGGCTCACCCACGGGCGCGGGGTCGCGCATCCCCTCGTTTTCCATGGAAAGCTCCTCTTCGAGGCGACGGTGTTTTTCGTCCAGTGTTATGGCGCACCAGCATCCAGTCGCTGCCGGGGCCAGGTGCCGCCCAGCGCGCGGTACAGCTGGATGCGCGCGATCAGCAGGGCGGCCCGGCGCTGAATGAGGGTCCGCTCCAGCCCCTGCACGGTCAGCAGCTGGGTGAGCACGGGCAAATAGTCGTTGAGCCCGTTGCGATAGCGGACACCGGCCTCCTGCAGAGCACTGCGCGCGGTGGCGATCACTTTCTCCAGTCCGGCGATGTGCTCGCGCTGCCGGGCTTCGCTGGTCAGGGCATCCTCCACCTCACGGACGGCGTTTAGCACTGTATCGCGGTAGCGGGCCAGGTTTTCATCGGCCAGCGCACGGGTGCGGTCCACCTCGGCGGCCCGGCGGCCGCCGTCCAGCAGGGGCGCCGTGAGATTGCCGGCCAGCGTCAGCAGCCAGTTGTCGAAGAGCACGTCCAGCTCCCCCTCGCCGTAACGGGCGCTTCCGGTCAGACTCAGGCGGGGAAGCCGGTTGGCGCGCGCTTCGGCGATCTGCCAGTCGGCCGCCCTGAGGCGTACGCCGGCGGCCCGCACGTCGGGGCGGTTGGACAGCAGATCGGCCGGGACCCCGGTGGGCGGCAGGGGCGGGGCTTCGGGCAGCGTGCTGCGTTCCAGGCCCAGCGCCGACCGCGGCGGCCTGCCCAGCAGCACCGCCAGCTGGTGGCGCAGCAGTTCCTCGCGTTCCGCCACCAGCGGGATCTCGGCCTTCACATTTTCGACCACCTGCTTCTGCTGGAACACATCCAGGGCCGACACCATAGCCATGTTGAAACGCAGCTGCACCAGCTCCAGCAGGGTCCGGTTGATGCGCAGCTGCTCTTCCAGCAACCGCTTCTGTGCGCGTTGGCTGATGATTTCCACCCAGCGTGCGGCCACCTCCGCGGCCACGCTGATAGCCGCCGTGTGCAGGTCCAGCAGGGACGCGTCGGCGCGCAGCGCGGCGGCCCGCTGCCGGGCCTCGACACGGCCCCAGAGGTCAACCTCGTAACGGGTGACCAGTCCCAGGCGGGCGTCCCTGAACTCGTGGGAAGAGCGTCCGCTGTATTTCTGGCGGCCTATGAGGCCATCGGCGGTTCCCGTCAGGTCCGGGTAACGCTCGGCGCCCGCCTGCACAGCCAGGGCGCGCACCTGCTTCAGGCGGGCCCAGGCTTCGCGGATGGAGAGGTTGCCCGCCAGGGCGCTGTCCACCAGGCGGTCGAGTTCCGGGTCCCCGAAACTGCGCCACCAGTTCTGCTCCGGCACGGCCGTACCGTTGTACAGGGAGAAACCGGCCGCTAGATCGCGGTCGAGATCGGTGCGCGACGGCGGTTTGAACGGGCTGCAGGCGACGATGCATAACACTAGCAACCAGACCGCCGGAATGAGTAACCGTTTCGCCCTCAGGCGCTGGTGGGTGTTTTCGTTCATTTTCGCATAATGGGCCGGCCCTCCGCTGGTCTGCCGCAAGCGTAAAGTGCCCGCAAGAGGCGTTTTCACGGGCAGGGGCTTCGACAACGGGACGCACAGGTCCTTTTTCCGCAATAGTTACCATCAAAGGGAACCGAACGCCACTTCTTTTCCGTCAACACGCGGACCCGGGGCTTTCGGCGGGAGGTGGCGGAAGTCAATCGGGGCGGGAGCGTCGGTTGCGGGTCGCCGATGATGAAGAATAAACGGCTGTCAGAAGTGTGCAACAAACATCCGAGCCGACGCCAGAACACCGGCTCCGCGGAATCCCCTTGCAGGCCGTACGTCTGTCTGCAAACGGAGTTGACATATGAACGCTTCCGGCGATGGCCCCCACGGCGACCGCAACTGGGGACTGCTGATTACCGTCCCCGTATGAGTTTTCATGATCGTGCATTTCGCGGTGCTGTTCTTCAGCGCCTCGGACAGCCCCTCCAAACCCGCCCCCCTCGACCCCGCCTGGTACACGCCTGAAACCGCCCGCGGAAAAGAACTGAAAAACAAGGTCATGGTGGGGAACTGCTACCTGTGCCACGACCCGCACTCGCCGAAGTCAGGTTCAGGGATTTCGCTCCACCGCCG
>JAMOVG010000108.1 GCA_027061725.1 Desulfobacteraceae bacterium | reverse complement strand
GGGGTTGAGCCCCGGGCTTTCACATCTGACTTACCAAGCCGCCTACGCGCCCTTTACGCCCAATAAATCCGAATAACGCTTGCACCCCCCGTATTACCGCGGCTGCTGGCACGGAGTTAGCCGGTGCTTCCTTCAGTGGTACCGTCAGCATACAGTGGTATTGGCACTGTATGGGTTCTTCCCACTTGACAGAGCTTTACGACCCGAAGGCCTTCATCACTCACGCGGCGTTGCTGCGTCAGGCTTTCGCCCATTGCGCAAAATTCCTCACTGCTGCCTCCCGTAGGAGTCTGGACCGTGTGTCAGTTCCAGTGTGGCTGATCATCCTCTCAGACCAGCTAACCATCGCGGCCTTGGTGGGCCGTTACCCCACCAACAAGCTAATGGTACGCGGGCTCATCTCCAAACAGTAGCTTACATGTAGAGGCCACCTTTGATCCCAGGAGTCGTAACCCCAAGGATGTTATCCGGTATTAGCATCGCTTTCGCAATGTTATCCCGGGCTCGGAGGTAGATTACCCACGCGTTACTCACCCGTGCGCCACTTTACTATCTTTAGCAAGCTAAAGAGTTCTCGTACGACTTGCATGTGTTAAGCACGCCGCCAGCGTTCATTCTGAGCCAGGATCAAACTCTCCAATTAAATCTTACCGCACCCGAAGGTACGGGGAATTAACGAGATCCAACTCTTCGCGCTGTCACTATTTAGTTTTCAAAGATCAATATGCGGGGCCAAGGGCCCAGTCACCGGTATTTCCCCCAGCGACAAATACGCACTATAATCTGTTTGCATCCGACTTGTCAACTGTTTTTTCGTCGACAGCCAAATTTTTTGTCAAAGTGCGCCATCGCCCACACCGGGCAGATTTTATAATATTACCTCCCCCACTCTTTGTCAACTGCTTTTTTTAAAATCGTGGGAGATTTTTCCGCATGACCGGGATCGGGTTCTGCCGTTCCGCCTTTCAGCGGCTGCCGCCCGGCGCGCAAAGGGTGCTTCATCCCTGGGCCGGTAAGTTCGCATCCGCGATCGGATCGTAGGCACCTCCTGTCACGCGGTTCGAATCCGCCGGGTATCGCCTTGTGTAAAAGAGCCGGCGCCGAGAAGTTTCCGGCGCGTTCGAGCGAGCGTGGTTAATAGCGCTGCCCGCCCCTTTTGTCAACCGCTTTCTGGCCCCACCGAACTATTTTTTCGCACCGCTCCCGGAAGCGCCTCGTCGTCGGCATCTTGTACCCAAGGATTCATCCCGGACATGAAGCGACGACGCCGTGGGGCTCCCCGTCGGGGTAAACCATCGTACGGCAGAGCCTGAAAAAGAACACGCGCCGCAAAACTTTCCCCCGGCGCGTCGGACGAGGGCGATAAATACCGATACGCGGCCCGTTTGTCAAACGATTTTTTTGCCAGGCGCCATTTTTTTCACTGCTGTCCAGGACCGAGACCCACCACCGGAAATTGTTCATTTAATCCGGATGGTTGCGCTAGCTTACGAGCAGCTTGTGGTAGCGCTTCTTTCCCGAACGGAGCATGATTTCACCGTCGATGACACTGTCGACGCCGATCAGGTCGTCGAAAGCCGTCACCCGGTTTCCGTTGACATAAGCGCCGCCCTGCTCGATGAGCCGCCGCGCCGCCCCTCCCGAGGCGGCCAGCCCTGCCTGGTGAAACAACTTGAACGCCGGAATGCCCTGCTGCAGCTCGTCCAGGCTGACGTGGCTGTGGGGCACCGAGGCGGCAGCCGACGTCTGGTCCTGCCGGTGAATGCCTGAAGACGGCAGGATGCCGGGATCCACCTGCCCACTGCCGAAGACCGCCGCGGCGGCCTGAAAGGCCTTGGCAGCTTCTTCTGCGCCATGGGCCAGGCGCGTGGTCTCGTAGGCCAGCACCCGCTTGGCGGCATTGAGCTCGGCCCCCTCCAGCTTGCCGATGCCCCGGATCTCGCTCATGGGCAGGAAGGTGAACAGCGCCAGGAAGCGCTCCACATCGCGGTCGTCGGTGTTGACCCAGTACTGATAATACTCGTAGGGCGGCGTTCGGCGGGCGTCCAGCCACACAGCTCCCTTCTCGCTCTTGCCCATTTTGGCACCGCTGCTGGTGGTGATCAGCGGAAAAGTGATGCCGAAGGCGGTGTCCTGGCGCATGCGGCGAATCAGGTCGATACCGGCCACGATGTTGCCCCACTGGTCACTGCCGCCCATCTGCAGGCGGCAGTCGTGGCGGTCGTAGAGCGTTAGAAAATCGTAGGCCTGCAGCAGCATGTAGTTGAACTCGATAAAGCTGAGGCCCTCCTCGGACTCCAGGCGCATCTTGTAGCTCTCGGCCTTGATCATGCGGTTAACCGAGAAATGGCGCCCAATGTCCCTTAGGAAGGTGATGTACTCCAGGCCGCAAAGCCAGTCGGCGTTGTTGAGGAGCATGGCGCGCCCGCCGGAGAACTCGATGAAACGCGACAGCTGGCTCTTGATGCCCACCGAGTTTTCCTCGATGGCCTCACGGGTCAGCAGCTTTCGCATCTCGGTCTTGCCGGAAGGGTCGCCCACCAGGCCCGTACCGCCGCCCACCAGTGCGATGGGCACATGCCCGCAGCGCTGAAAATGCGCCAGCGCCATGATGGGTACCAGGCTGCCGATGTGCAGGCTGGCGGCCGTGGGGTCGAAGCCGATGTAGCAGGTGCGGCCGGGCTCCTCCAGGTACTCCCGAAGCTCCTTCTGGTGGGTCGTCTGTTCGATGAAGCCGCGCTCCTCGAGCACGTCAATGAGATTGTCGCTCATGGTTACCTCGGTAAAAGCTATCCGCTTTCAGGTTTCAGGTTTCCGCTAGTAAACGGTATCAGCAGTCAGCAGTCTGGTATTCACTTATCAAAGGTGCCAACACCCGTGCCGGGAGGCGGCTGAACCGCTTGTCTCCCCTCCCTGACACCTGAAAACGGCGACCTTATGCCTGTTTATTCATTTATTCGCATACTCCACGGCGCGGGTCTCGCGGATGACGGTCACCTTGATCTGGCCGGGAAAGGTCAGCGACTCCTCGATCTTGCGGGCAATGTCGCGGCTGAGCAGCACGGCCTCGTCGTCGGTAATCTTGGAGCTTTCCACGATGACCCGCAGCTCCCGGCCTGCCTGGATGGCGTATGTGTTGGCCACCCCCTTGAAAGAGTTAGCGATGCCCTCGAGTTCCTCCAG
>JAMOVG010000107.1 GCA_027061725.1 Desulfobacteraceae bacterium | reverse complement strand
CTGCGGCCGGTCCGCGATCCAGTTGATATTCGTCACCCGGCAGCCGGAGGCGTAAAGGTCCTGTCGCCCGCCCACCACCAGCCGGTTTTGGCGCATGTCGATGCGCACCACGTAGTAGGGTTCCGGCGCCGGGCAGTCGATGCCGCGGCGCTGCCCGATGGTAAAGCGCTGCAGTCCGCGGTGCTCGCCGATAACGCGCCCGTCCACCGTCACGATGGGGCCCTTCTCGCCGGCCAGTCCGAGGCGCGCCAGAAACGCGGCGTACCCCTCGCCGCGAATGAAGCACACATCCTGGCTCTCCTGGGAGGTCACGGGCGCAAGCCCCCTGCGCCGGGCCAGTTCCTTGACGGCGTCCTTGGTCATCTCGCCCAGCGGGAACAGCGCCCTTTCCAGCCGGGGGCCGCTGAGGCGCGCCAGGAAATAGGACTGGTCCTTGCCGGCATCCCGGCCGCGGTACAGGTGCATGCGGCCGTCCGCGCCCTTTATCACCCGGGCATAGTGGCCGGTGGCCAGCCGGTCGGCTCCCCGCTGCCGGGCGTGCGAGAGCAGCCGGCCGAACTTGATGCGCGGGTTGCAGACCAGGCAGGGACTGGGCGTTCGGCCGGCGGCGTAGGTTGCAGCGAAGTAGTCCACCACCTGGCGCCGGAACGCGCGGGACAGGTCCACGATCTCGACGTCGATGCCCAGCTGCTCACCGACACGGGCCATGCGCCGGCGCGCGGCCGCCACGATGTCCCCGGGTGCCTGCGCTCGCTGCGCTTCCCCGGCCGCCTCGAAGCCGGTCACGAAGTGAAGCCCCAGCAGGCGGAGCCCTTTTTCCCGCAGCAAGTGAGCGGCCACCAGGGAGTCCACGCCCCCGGAAAGGGCCACGGCGACGACGGCGGGCGGCATCTCAGAAAAAGGTCTGTCCGACCGGGCGCGCCACCATGGCCCGCGTGGGGCAGGCCGGCACGCACAGTTCGCACACCGAGCACTTCTGCTCGTCGAAGGCCACCAGCATCTCGGGCCGCTGCACCTGCAGGGCGCCTGTGGGGCACACCGCCGTGCACGCCCCGCAGTGGGTGCACTTCTGCTCGTCGCGCTTGATCTCCTGAGAGGCGTTCCTCACCTTGACGCCCTGGCTCTTGAGGTAGTCGACGCCCTGCTTGAAGTTCTTGCGGGTGCCGGCCAGTTCGAGCACCATGACCCCCTCCTTGCGGGGCAGGATGGCGGCGTTGAGGATATTGAACGTCAGGTCGTAGTCCCTGGCCAGCGAGCACACGATGGGTTTTTCCACCTCGGTTGGCGGGAATTTAAGGATCAGAATCTTGGAATACACGGCGGGTCTCCGGAAAGTGCTTTATTTTTTGGGGCGACAGCATTATTTTAGTGTTGTCAGGTTATCATAAACCATCTGCCGCGCCGGCACAACCCCCATGCCTGCCAGGCTTCTGCCGGCGTGTTCGACGGCAATCCACCGGGAGGAGGCGTTATGAACCCCTTCGCATACAGCACCACCGGCCTGGCCGTCAAGCTGCTGTCGGCGCTGTCCAGGGCCAGGGTCAACCTTCACGGCGAGCAGAACATCCCCCACGGCGCCATCATCTTCGTGATCAACCACTTCACGCGCCTGGAGACGCTGCTGCTGCCCGCCAACATCTACCGCATCACCGACGTGCCGGTGTGGTCGCTGGCGGACTACTCGCTCTTCAAGGGCCCCCTGGGCAACTATCTAAACGCCGTGGGGGCGGTCTCCACCCGCGACCCCGAGCGCGACGAACTGATCGTCAAGACCCTGCTCACCGCCGAGGCCTCCTGGGTCATCTACCCGGAGGGCTGCATGGTGAAGGACAAGAAGCTGCTGGAGCGCGGCCGATTCATGGTCTCCTCGGCCGAGGGGCGCCACCCGCCGCACACCGGGGCGGCCACCCTGGCCCTGCGCACCGAGTTCTACCGGCGGCGCATCCGCGCCATGCTGCGCACCAATCCCGAAGAGGCCCAGCGGCTGGTGGCGCTCTTCGGCCTGCAGCCCGACGACCTGGAGCGCGTACTGACGGTGGAAACCTTCATCGTGCCGGTGAACGTGACCTACTTTCCCATCCGCGCCCGGGAAAACGTCCTGACGGCCCTGGCCCAGCGGTTCAGCGACGATCTCTCCCCGCGGGCCATGGAAGAGCTGATGACCGAGGGGACCATGCTGATCTCGGGGGTGGACGTGGACATACGCTTCGGCCGCCCCCTGCGGGCGGGCGACTACCTGTGCGACGACCCCATCTGCTCGGACATCGAGTCCGGCGAGCGCTTCGATTTCGACGACGAGATTCCCTCGCTGCCCGATCTGCGCCGCCAGGCCTGGCGCCTCATGCAGCGCTACATGTCCGACATCTACCGCATGACCACGGTCAACTCCGACCACCTGCTGGCGGCCCTCATCGAAATGAGCCCGTCCAGGCGCATCGCGCTGGACGACCTGCGCCGCCGCCTGTTCCTGGCCGCCACCGAGGCCTTCGAGGGCCTGGACCTGAACCGCCACGCCAGCCTGGAACACAAGCAGACCCACCTGCTCACCGACGACCGCTTCGGGCGCTTCCACGACTTCGTGGCGCTGCTGGCCGAGCGCGGCATCGTCGAGCTGCACAACGGCGCCCTGCTGCGCCGCGACATGGACCGCATCCGCAACTGGGATTTCCACCGCATCCGCGTGGAAAACCCCATGGCCGTCATCGCCAACGAAATCGAACCCCTCACCCGCCTGCAGCACCGCCTGAAACGTCTGGCACGGCTGTCGCCGCGCCTGGTGCGCAAGCAACTGGTGCGCTGGCTGGAAACCGCCATCGAGAAGGAGTACGACCGCGACTACTCCGAGTTCTACGTGCCCGCAGAGAGCAAGCCCAAGGCCGTGGGCCGGCCGTTCATGGTGCGCGGCTTCCGTCGCCGCACGGGGATTCTGCTGCTGCACGGCTACCTGGCAAGCCCGCCGGAGATGGCCGAACTGGCGCGTTTTCTGGGGAAAAAAGGCTTTACCGTCTACGTGGCGCGCATCAAGGGGCACGGCACCTCCCCCGACGACCTGGCGCTGCGCAGCCGCATGGACTGGATCGAATCAGCCGAAGAGGGCTACATCATCCTGCGCAACACCTGCCGCCAGGTGGTGGCCGGGGGCTTTTCCAACGGCGCCACGCTGGCCCTGGACCTGGCCTCGCGGGTCGACGACATGGCCGGCGTCTTCGCGGTCTCGCCGCCGCTGAAACTGCAGGATTTCGCGGCCCGCTTCGCACCGGCTATCGACACCTGGAACCGCCTGCTGGAGAAGATGCACATCGAGGAGGCGCGCCGCGAGTTCGTGGACAACAGCCCCGAAAACCCCCACATCAACTACCACCGCAACCCGGTGGCGGGCATTCGGGAACTGGAACAATTGGCCGCCGACGTGGAGAAGAAGCTGCCGCAGATCACCGTGCCCGCACTGCTGGTGCAGTCCCACCGCGACCCGGTGGTGGACGAGCGCGGTGCACGGCGCATCTTCGAACAGCTGGGGTCGGAAGACAAGCGCTACCTGGTGGTCAACTTCGACCGCCACGGCATCCTGCTGGGGCCCGGTGCCGAAATCGTGCACCAGGCCATCTACGATTTCGTACGCCGCCTGTAGGCGGCCGGCCCTCAGGGCGTTACCCGCAGCTTCTGCCCCTTGCGAATGGCGTTGCTTTTGAGGCCGTTGATCTTCTTCAGGGTATCCACGCTGAGGCCGTACTTGCGGGAAATGCGGTAGAGGGTCTCCCCGCTGCTCACGGTGTGATAGCGGATCTTCGGCTTGGCCGCGCTTTTCTTCCGGGGCTTGGCGGCGGCCTTGCTGGCCTTCGGCGCCGCCTTTTTCTTCACGGCGGCCGCGCTGAGCTTCTTTTCCAGGTCGGCAACCTTGCGGTCCATGTCCGCCAGGCGCATGGAAAAAGACGCCTCGAAGCGGTCCACGCGGCCGGCCAGTTCGCCGGAAGCGGACACCTGGTTTTTAAGGTTCTGCAGGTCGGCCAGGGTCTCCTCGATGGTGCTCAGGCGCCGCTCCATCTGCTGCAGCTGGGTCTTGATCTCCATGATGGCGGGATCCTGCGAGGCCCGCCGGGGCTTGGGGATGGACCAGAACAGAAACACCAGCAGCGCCAGCACGACCACCACCAGGGCGATCATCAGGCCCCTGCTGCGGGTGACACCGCCGCCGAGGCGCCCGCGGCGGCGGGACCTGAGACTGGAGTAGGCTTCGGCGTCCAGGTAATCGTCACCGCTCTCGGCGGGTGGCTCCTCCTGCTGGATCTTGAAATGATCGTTGGGGTCGTCGGGTCTCATGTGAATTTCATCCCTCCGGGTATCGATGCGTTGTGTTCCAGGGCCCTGTCGGTCAAACCCGTGCGGCAGGGCGGCCCACTGCTCCTGCTCTGGGCGGGGCGCTTGTCCGGGACGGCGGCACACGGTGCTCCGATCTTCGGAAAAACGCCTCCCTCGACGATGTCTATTCGGATAAATGAAGGACAGCGGGCACGTCCGCTTCGGGTCCTGCCTGAGGATCTGCTGCCGCGGGGCGCGTGCACTCACCCTGCCTAATAGCCAAAAGGCGCAGGGAAGGCAAGCACAATAACGTTTGCCCGCTGCGCGGCGAATCCCCTTGTAAAAGCCGCCCACGCGGGCTAAACAGGGGTTTACCGACACGCGTGCACCCCAGGGGGAACTTCCGTTGGACGAGGCTTTGCTGCACCGATGGACCGAACAACTGCCGCCTGAGCGCGGCGTTTACGTGGTGGGCGGGACCCTGCGCGACCTTCTGCTGGGCCTAGACCCCGTGGACTGCGACCTGGCCACGGCCGGCGACCCGCAGGAGTATGCCCGCCGCCTGGCCGGCGCCACGGGCGGCAGACTGGTCCCCCTGGGCAAACCCGGCAAAATGGTCTACCGCGTGGTGGCCGCCGAACGCGTCTACGACGTCTGCCCGCTAGAGGGCGGGTCCATCGAAAACGACCTGCGGCGCCGCGATTTCACCATCAACGCCCTGGCGCTGGAACTCCCCGGCGGACGCATCCTGGATGTCACCGGCGGCCGCGACGACATCCGCGCCCGGCGCATCCGCATGGTCTCGCGGCGCTCCCTGGAGGCCGACCCGCTGCGCATGCTGCGGGCGTTTCGCATCGGCGCCGCGCTGGGCTTCACGGTAGAGGCGCAGACGGACGCCGCCATCCGCTCGCTGGCAAAAGCCGTCACGGCTGTCGCCCCCGAACGCATCCACGAGGAACTCATCAAGTTCTTCCGGACGCCCGCCTCTCACGCTTACCTGGCGCAGATGGCGCGCAGCGGCCTGCTTTTTGAGACCATTCCGGAGCTGGCGCCCCTTCCGGGCTGCCACCAGAACCAGCATCACCGCTACGACGTCTGGCAGCACACCCTGGTCGCCTACGGCTATCTCGAAAAGGCCCTCGGCACCACGCCGCCGCCCGGCGCCGCCGCCGAACTGGCCGCTGCGGGAACCGTGAAGCCTGAAATACTGAAATTCGCCATGCTGCTGCACGACGTCGGCAAACCGCTCGTGCGCACCACCGAGGGCGGCGCCGTGCACTTCCACGGCCACCCCGAAATGGGTGCGCAGCTGGCCGCCACCATCGCCGGGCGCCTGCGCTGCTCCGCGCTGGAAAAGGAGCAGCTGTGCTTCCTGGTGGAAAACCACCTGCGCCCCCTGCAGCTCTTCCTGCTACGGGAGCGCGGGAAGCTGTCCAAACGCGCCCTGGCCCGCTTTTTCATCCGCTGTGGCCCCCGCACCCCCGACGTGCTGCTGCTCTCGCTGGCCGACCACGCCGGAAAGGATCCGGATTCAGACGACACCTTCGACCGCTTTGCAGCGGACCTGCTGCAACATTTCCGGCGCGAGGCCGCCCCCCGCCTGGCGCAGCCGCTTCCCATCAACGGCCACGACCTGGTGGAGCGCCTGGGCCTTGCGCCCTCCCCGCTTTTTGCCCGCATCCTGGCCGAGGTCCGCAGGGCGCTGCTGACCGGGGAAGTGACCGACCGCGGCACGGCCCTGGCGCTGGCCGCGCGCATCGCGCGCCGGGAAAACCCGCAAGAGTCCCCGCTTTCGTAATTTTTGCTTGCCAGATCACAATTATTGGTGTATATTTTTTAGGTTTGAATTTGGAGTAAAATTTTGGCCGGCGGTTTTGCCGGTACGGAAAAGGGGTGAGATATTTGAAGGAAATCGAGGTCAAAGTCATTGACAACGACCTTGAAAAGGCCATGCGCATTCTGAAAAAGAAGATTCAGAACGACGGCCTTTTCAAGCGGCTCAAGCTGAAAAAGAGCTACGAGAAGCCCAGCGAGTACCGGCGCCGCAAGCAGCGCGAGGCCCTGCGCCGCCAGCGTATCGCCGCGGCCAAGGCCAAGTACCGCTACGGCCGATAACCACCGTCACCAAATACCTCGCCCGGTCCCAGAGTCTGCTGGCCGGGCCTTTTTTTTGCCATGACCGCCACGAAAACCGACGAGTACCAGGCCTGCCTGCAGGAGATGTACGGCCTGCGGCGCTTCGGCATCAAGCTGGAGCTGTCCACCATCGCCAACATGCTGCGGCAGCTGGGCGATCCCCAGGAAAACTTCGCCGCCATCCACATCGCCGGCACCAACGGCAAGGGCTCCATCGCATCGGCCCTGGCCGCCATCCTCGAAGAGGCCGGCTACCGCGTGGGGCTCTACACCTCCCCGCACCTGGTGCACTTCAACGAGCGCATCCGCATCAACGGCCGCGAGATCGCGGATCCGGAGGTGGTGGGCGCCTACCGGGCGGTGCGGCAGGTGGATCCCGGCAAGCGCCAGCCGACCTTTTTTGAATACACCACGGCCATGGCCTTTTATGAATTCGGCCGCCGCGGGGTTCAGTGGGCCGTCATCGAAACCGGAATGGGCGGCCGCTTCGACGCCACCAACGTGGTGCGTCCCCGGCTCTGCGTGATCACCAACGTGTCGCTGGAGCACCGTTCCTACCTGGGCGACACCCTGGCGCAGATCGCCGGCGAGAAAGGCGGCATCATCAAGCCGGGTGTTCCGGTGGTGACCGGGGTGCGGCAGCCGGCGGCGCGCAGCGTGATTGCCGACCTGGCCGCCTCCCGCAAGGCGCCGCTCTACCGGCGGGGCCGCGACTTCCGCACGCGCCGCAACCCGGACGGCAGCTTCAGCTACCTGGGCCTGCGCCACCGCTGGCCCGGGATGCGCACACCGCTTCCGGGAGACCACCAGGTGGAAAACGCGGCGCTGGTGCTGGCCGCCTGCGAGGTGCTCAAGCTGGCCGGCGACCGGCTTCCGGTGGAGCGCATCCGCCGGGGCCTGGCCCGCACCCGCTGGCCGGGCCGCCTGGAAATCGTGCGCCGGGAACCGCTGGTCATCCTCGACGGCGCCCACAATCTCATGGCCGCGCGACGCCTGGCCGAGTACCTGGCGCAGCACCTCGAAGGCCGCAGGCTCACCCTGGTGGCCGGCATCCTGGACGACAAGCCTTTCGAGGCCATGCTCAAGCCGCTGGTGCCGCTTTGCAGCCGCATCGTGCTCACGCAGCCGGTGATCGACCGCGCCCTGCCCCCCGAGCGCCTGCTGGCCTGCGTACGCCGCCTGGGCGCCGACGCCGAGATCATCGCCGAAGTGCCCCGCGCCGTGGCGCACGCCATCGACACGGCCGACCGCCGCGATGCCGTCTGCGTGGCCGGCAGCCTTTACACCGTCGGCGAAGCGCGGCGCTTCCTTCTCGAGCGCGGCGACCTTCCAGAGGCGGCAATTGGGCCTTGACTTCCCGCCGCCGATGACTTAACAATCAGTTACGTACGCGCCCGTAGCCCAGTGGATAGGGCGTCAGCCTCCGGAGCTGAAGATCGTAGGTTCGAATCCTACCGGGCGCGCCATTTTTCCCACACATTCCCTTCTGTAGCGGCGCTTCAACGCTTTCCTTCGGCATCCTGCGCCACAACCGGCGGTGCCAATCTCGCGCGAACTTCTTGAAAACCTTGACCGATCGCCGCCTTTTTGGCATATTCAACCTGTCTTTTGAGCACCTGTTGGGCCGGATCGACGGGGCACCCCCCAACCCGCCGGCAGCCCCCCGTCCATCCGGCGTGTGGAATCCTTACCTCAGCAACGGGAGGCCGTCATGAAAAAGCGCACCGCCGTGTTCCTGTCCGGCCTGCTCATCTTTTTCCTCTCGGTGAGCAGCGTCCAGGCCGTCACCATGAACATCGTCACCGGCAGCACCAAGGGAACGTACTACCAGTTCGGCCTCAACCTGGCGCAGTTGCTCCAGCCCCGCGGCATCGAGCTGAAAGTGGTGCCCTCCAATGGCTCGGTGGAAAACATCTACGCCGTTTTCAAGCGCCCCAACACCCAGCTCGGCATCGTCCAGGCCGACGTGCTGGCCTTTGTCTCGCGGGTGCAGACCAACCCGGTGCTCAAGCAGATCGCCAAGAAGATCCGCATGGTCTTTCCGCTCTACAACGAGGAGGTTCACCTGCTGGGGCGGGCCGACCTGAAAAATTTCGAAGACCTGCAGGGCAGGCGCGTGGCCATCGGCAAGGACGGCAGCGGCACCTACCTGACCGCCATGCTGCTCTTTGAGCTGTCGGGCGTCAAACCGGCCCGCACGGTGACCATCGGCACCGACGAGGCTCTTTCGCAGCTAAAAGCCGGCAACATCGACGCCATGTTCTACGTGGCCGGCTACCCGGTCAAACTGCTGGCCGACGAAGTGGCCGGGGACAACCTGGCGCTGCTGCCCATCGGCAACCGCAAGATCACCGAGTTCTACCCCCGCACGGTCATTCCCGCCGGCACCTATGCCTGGCAGCAAAAGGAGGTGCCCACGGTGGCCGTCAAGGCCGTCCTGATCACCTACAACTTCCGCCACTACCACTGCGAAAACGTCGGCCGGGTGGGCCAGTTGATCTACACCAACCTGGACTGGCTGCGGCAGCACGGCCACCCCAAGTGGAAGGCCGTGGACCTCAACTACAAGCTCAAGGGCTGGGAGCAGTACGACTGCGTCAAGCGCAAACTGCGAACGGCGGCGCCGGCGGCCCAAAAGTCCCCGGCCTCGGTCAACCCGGTGCTCAAGGCCATCAAGGATGTGCTTCAGGTGCAGTAACGGCATCCTGCAGGGGCAGTAGGAACCCGCTATGTACCTGCAATTCTACCAGCTCAGCCGGCCGCCTTTTCAGCCCGGCGACGAGGCGGCCTTCTTCTGGAAGGGCGAGCAGTACCGCCAGGCCCTGTCCGTGCTGCGGCAGGTCACGCAAAAAGGCGGCGTCAGCCTGCTGACCGGCGACGTGGGCACCGGCAAGACCGCCGTGGTGCACGCGCTGCTGCGCGAAATGGGAAAGCGGGCCGTCACCTGCCTGATATCGGACCCCGACCTGACCGTTGCGGATTTCTTCCGGCTGGTGCTGCACGGCTTTCGCGTCCATCGCAGCGTCGACACCCGCGAGGCCTTCCAGGACCACCTGGGGCGCCTGCTGCACAAAGCCGCCCGCCGACGGCGCAGCGTGCTGCTGGTCATCGACGAGGCCCAGCACCTCCCGCCGGAACTGGCCGACGAACTGGCCGCCGCGGCGGCGTCCCGCGGCACGGCCGCGGGCCTGCACATTTGCCTGGTGGGCCAGTCGGCCGCCGGACGCGAGGCCCTGCGGACCGTCATCGGGCCCCTGGACCGGCACATCGCCGCCGACTTGCACCTTCTTCCCCTGGATGCCGAAGAGACCGCCGCCTACGTGCGCCACCGCCTCGCGGTGGCCGGGGCCGGACAGGAGATCTTCAGCGACGAGGCCCTGCAGGAAGTCCACCGCCAGTCCGACGGCATTCCCATCCAGATCAACCTCATCTGCGACTTCGCCCTGTTTTCGGGCTTTGCCGAGCGCACGCCGGTCATCACCGACGACATCGTGCGCTGGAGCGCCGACGGCCTGCGCCTGCCGGAACCGCTCGAGGAAGAGGCGCCGGACACCGAAAGCCCGGAAGAAGACTTTTTCACCGAAGACGCCGCCCCCCAAACCACGGAAGAGCCCGCCGCGCAAAAAGCCGCCTTCCTCGGCGACGGCGAAGTGCCCGGAGACGCACTTTCTCCGGAAACAGAAGAAACGATCGTGGCGCCGCAAGCGCCGGCGGAAGCGCCCCGGGCAACGCGCAAAGCTCCGCCCGGGAAAAGCGCTCCGGCGCCGGAAGCCCAATGTGCCGCTGCTCAGGAATCGCCGGCGTCGCGGGCAGTGGACCCGCCGCCTCCGGACCTGCCGGCGCCGGACGACACAGCCGCCCAAGAACCGGAAGAGCCGGCTGCCGACGAGCCACGGGAAGCGTTGCGGCCTGCGGGCGATGAAACCAGTGAAATGCCGCCGGACGACGAACCGGCCGAGCGCGAAGAAAGCGCCCGCTTCCCACAGGAAAGGCCCCGGCCGCAAACCGACCTTAGGGAGCCTGAACCCGCAGCGCTCACCGATCTTCCGGGTGATCCGGTGCGTCGCTCGCGCGTCAAGCCGGCCCTGGCGGCCGCCGCCGTCCTGGTGCTCCTGGCAGCGGGCGGCTACTTGCTGGTGGCAAAACCCGGCGGGGTTTCTCTTCCGGCCCTGCTGAAGCGCCTTACCCTCGGGGTCTCGGCCACGCCGGAAGCCCCGGCCGTGGCCTCTCAATCGGCAGCCCCGCCGATGCCCGTCGTATTGCCGGTGCCACAGGCGCCACCTCCGGCAGCAGAGAAGACGCCCCCCGCAGTGCCGGAGACGGGCCCCGCAGCGCCGGCGTCCGCCGCAGCCGCCGAAGATACGGCATCCCCGTCGCTCTCCGGGCCGCCAACCGGAATCATCGAAGAGGACCTCACGGATGAAACACAAACCGCGCGGACGCAGGAGTCTTCAGCGCAGGTGCGCGCGGCGGTCGAACCGCCTGCCGAACCCGAGGCCGAACAGGAAGCGCCTCCTCCCGCAGAGGAAAAAGCTTCACCGCCTACCGTCCGCCGGCAGCCCCCTGCCCAGGTGACCGAAACGCCCGCTGCGTTTGCGCCCGAGCCCCTCGCCGGAAAAACAGCCAGTGCGCCGCAGCCGGCCGGGGCGAAAATACCGGCACCGCCCACCGAGGCCGAAGAGAAACCGGCGGCCAGTGAGCCGACTTCACTTGTTGGCGCTACTGCGCCGCCAGCCGAATCCGAGCCGCCCCCGGCCGCCGTCCCGGCAGAGGCACCCGTGCCGCTGGAAATCCCTCCCGCAGAAAAGGCATCCCCCCTGCCCCCGGCCACGGCCCAGGCACCGCCGCCCGAAAATCCGCAACCGCCGGCGCAAAGCGCCGTCACGCCGGCCGAGGCGGAAAAAGCGCCTGCGCCGGCAGCAGCACCCGTCACCGAAAAGCCGGCGCCGCCTTCTCCCGAACCGCCTGCAAAAACCGCCCAGGCCGAGCCCCCCAAAAAACACGGCATCCGTGCCAGCAGTCTTCTCAAGGATATTTTGAAAGACGGCGCCTTTTTCGAATCCAGCCCGCAATCCAGCGCCCCCCGGGAGGAGGCCGCCGCCCCGCCGCCCCAAAAGAAAGCCGAGACATCCGCGTCCCCCGCGCCGCAGCGCATGTCCGGAGAACCCGACCCCTCGGCGGTGATCAACTGGCTTTTAAAAAAGAAGGGAAAATAAGGAGCGCGTTTCAGGATTCATCGACGGTCGTGCCGGCGCGCCGGGCCTCGCCCTCGATGAAAACGCGCTTGACCAGCGGGTGCGCTTCCTTGATGCGCCTGTCCAGTTCCTGGATGGCGCGCTCCACCTGGTCGCCGTGGATGCGGTCGTCGAAGTCCACGCTCAGGTTGACCAGGATAAACTCGGGCCCCATATGAAGGGTCAGGACCTCGTTGACGTGCTCCACCTCCGGGGTTTCGGCGGCCAGCCGCCGGATGTCGCTGACCACCTCGGGAAGCGCGCTCTCGCCCACCAGCAGGCTCTTGGTTTCCCAGGCCAGCCAGGCAGCCGTGCCGCCCAGGATCAGCCCGATGACAATGGAGGCGATGCCGTCCCAGCGCGGGTCGCCGGTGACCTGCCCGATGATGATGCCCGCCAGCGCCACCAACAGCCCCAGCATGGCGGCCGAGTCCTCGAAGAGCACCACGAAAACCGAAGGGTTCTTGTCGCGGTGCACCGCCTCGATAAAGCCGCGGCGCCCCTTGATGCGCGAAAACTCCTTGACGGCAAAAAGCCAGGAGCCGCCTTCAAAGAGCATCGCCAGCCCGATCACGATGTAGTTGACCAGCACTTTCTCCATGGGCTGCGGGCTGATCAGGCGGTGAACGCCCTCGTAGATGGACACCCCGGACCCCACGGCGAAAATCATCAGCGCCACCACGAAGCTCCAGAAGTAGACTTCCTTTCCGTGGCCGAAGGGAAATTGCTCATCGGCCGGCTTGCGCGAGCGCCACAGCCCGTAAAGCAGCAGACCCTGGTTGCCGGTATCGACCACCGAGTGGATGCCTTCTGAAAGCATGGCCGCGCTGCCGGTCATGGCGGCGGCGATGAACTTGGTAATGGCGATCAGCAGGTTGCCGGCCAGCGCGGCGTAGATAACCTTTTTGGAAGCGGAGGTAGACATCGATCCCCTTTCGGATCAGGGTTGATTTTGTTTCTCTGCGGACACAAGCGTGTCCAGGGGGCTGCGCACGGCATCGATATCCTTCTGCATGACGTGCGTGTAAATCTCGGTGGTCTTTACGTCGGCGTGCCCCATGAGTTCCTGCACGACCCGTATGTTGACCCCGTTTTCGAGCATGTGGGTGGCAAAGCAGTGCCGAAAGGTGTGGCACCCCACCCGCTTGGCGATTCCGGCGCGCTCGACGGCCCGCTTGACGGCCTTCTGC
>JAMOVG010000106.1 GCA_027061725.1 Desulfobacteraceae bacterium | reverse complement strand
AGCGGCGGCTTTTTCGGCCTCGGCCTTTTCCCTGGCGGCCTTTTCAGCGGCGGCCGCCAGTTCGGCATAGTCGAACTTCTTCAACAGCAGGGCGCGAAGGCGCTTGGCCTCCTGGGGGTCTTTTTCAGAGATGATCGGCGGGGCCGCAGCTACGGTTGTTTTGGGAGGCGCGTAGGAAACCGTTTTTTCGGGTCCCAGTTTGTCGAATTTTCTGAGCAGCAGATCGCGCAACGTGACTTTCTTTTTGGCGGGTGCCGCCTTTTTGCTTTTGGTGGCCCTGGGCTTGGAAGCGGTTGTTTTTTTGGGCTTGGTCGCAGCCTTGGATTTGGCCGTGGTGGTTTTCTTGGCCGTCTTTTTGGCAGTGGTTTTTTTGGCGGGTTTTTTCTTGCTTTCAGTCTCTTTTTTCTTGGGTGTGGCCTTTTTTGCCGGTTTTTTTGCCATAGTATTCCCTTTTTTCCCCTTGTATTTCCGTCTAGACAGAAAGTCGTGGCCCAGCCAACCGGTTTTCACATATAGTATCGGGCTGTTTTTGTAAACCATTTTTTAGGCGCAAGCCCTGCCGCAAAAGCCGATGTCAACCGGGATGGTCATCGCACACAGTATGACCCCACGGGGCAGAGCGATACGGTCTGAGCCGCGTGAGCTCCGGCGTCAACCATGCCAGGCGTTACGTGCGATGGCCCTACGCCAACTGACGGCTTGCCTTGACGGCCCCGCTGAGGTATCCTGACCCTATGGACCATTAGGATTCGCAAAGGCGGGCGGCGGACGAGAAATTTCAGAACCTGCTGGCCCCCGGTGCAGGGGAAAGTGTCGTGGCGGCGTATGCCGTATCGGTTGCCGGCACGTCCCGCTGGACCTGGAAGGTTGCGTAAGCGGCAGCCTGAACCGGGATCTGTACTGGGAATCCGGCCGGCGAAGGGGTATCCCGTACAGGCGCCTGCAAAGAGAAAAAATCCAAAGAGAAGGAGGAGACACTGATGAAAAAATGGCTTCTGATCCTGATGACAGCGGCATTTCTGGCCGGGTGCGGTTCGGCTGCTGAGCGCTCGGAGTTCTGGAAACACTCCAGCATGTACAAAAACTGGGACCACACCATTTACAGCTGGACCGGTTACCGGAAAACCACACCGAACGACGTGGAAAAAACGCGTGAGCAGGGCTGGTGGGGGATTCCGGAAGGCGTCTCCAGGTAAAAGGGGCCGCGCTGGCCGTGCCCGCTGCGTCTCTGGCCAGTGAACGGGTGGCCACGCAGCGCGCAATTTCCCCTAAAAGCAGGTGGTGTGCAGGGACAGGATTTTTCGGAGTGATTTGAATGGCCTGCGCGGGGCCATCACTGGCGTGCCGGAAATCGCCGTCGGTGTGTGGCGCAAAAAGAGCGCGGGGCGGGAACTTCCCGCCCCGCCGAGCATGAATGCGCTTTCATGGGGGATTATTCGGTTTTGACGGTGATCTTGCGCGGCGTGGCCTCCTCCACCTTGGGTAGGGTCAGCCGCAACACCCCGTCCTTGAGCTTAGCGTCGATGCGGGACTGGTCGATGACCTCCGACAGCGTGAACTGGCGATAGAAGGTTCCGGTCTCGTACTCGATGAGAATGTCCTCTTCCTCGGCATTCTCGAAAGGCTCGACCTCGCAGCTCAGCGTAAGGATGTTGTCACGCAGATCAATGTTCACGTTCTCCGGTTTTACGCCGGGGACGTCGGCCAGCAGCACGATTTCCTTCTCGGTTTCGAAGATGTCCACGTCTGGCGTGAAGACCAGTCCCTCGCGGGTCTGCTCGGCCGACGGTGCCAATTCCTGTTTGTCTTTTATTTTCAAAGCTTTAGTGGTTTCAGCCATGGAACTTCCCTCCCTTGTTGTACCGGTTTGTCATTTCACGGTGATCTGCCTGGGCTTGGCCTTTTCCGCCTTGGGAACCACCACGGTCAGGATCCCGTTGGACAGGCTGGCTTTCACCTGATCGGCATTGATCTCCGACGGCAGGTTGATGATACGCGAAAAACGGCCCGCCTCGCGTTCGCGGCGATGGTAGCGGGCGCCTTCTTCTGCGGCCGGAATCTTGCGCTCGCCGGTAATGGCCACAGCGGTGGCGGTGGCTTCGATGTCGAGATCCTCGGACTGGACGCCCGGCAATTCGGCACGGATATAGAAGTTGTTCTTGTCCTCGGTCAGGTTGATCGCCGGGAAAACGCCGGAGCGGGTGAGGGTCCGCAGGCGGGTTCCGGACAGGTCTTCAAACAGCTGGTCCATCTGGCGCCGCATTCTGTCCAATTCCTCGAAAGGGCTCTTGAAACGCCATCGGGGCAAACCATACATTCTTCCGTAGATCATGGCTTCGTCCTCCCTTGTGATTTTTGGGGTCTCTCCTGTCGCCGGCCGAAAAACCCATTTATCGCTGCCAGGCCGGCTTGCCTTCATTATTTTTAAAACAAAAATAAAAATTAATATGAATATGTCAAGAACATATTGAAAAAATTTGTTGCATTATTAAAATAAATATGAGAAATAGATAATGTATATGTATATGGATATTGCAACACTGAGGAGAGGTGATGAATCGATATGAAGAAGCGTGCCGAGACAACATTGGCTCAGGACCTGCCCCAGGCATCTGTCACGGACCTGAGGGGCCGGCAGTCCGTACGGGCCACTTTCAAGCTCAGCGAGGGCTGCATCGATGCCATCACCATCGTCGCTACACAGCTTGGCATCAAGCAGAAGTCCCTTTTCGATCATCTTTCCGAAGACACCCAGACGCTGCAGTCCATCGCCCGGCGTTTGCGCAACCAGCGCTTCGACAGGCGTGATCGCAAGCAGAAGACGTACGTCATCAGCCGCAAGACCCTCAATTGCCTGGATGACATCGCGCGGCGTTTCGACGCCCCCCGCGACGCCCTGGTAGAGTACTCGGTCCAGCGTCTGCTGCCGTTGATCATGCGGGAGCGGCGACGCCACGAGAGACGCAAGCAGATGCTCTCCAGGATCGTGCGCCACTTCAGGCGCGGCGAGAAGCTGCTGCAGGAGCTGGGAGATCAGTTGGGGAAAGACGACCCCGTTTACCGGCGCATGGCCGGCGCCATGATGGCTTATGCCGGCGCCTACGAGCAGATTCGTGCCATCGTGGAAAAGGGGCGCATCATCGAGGATTTCGATCCCGCCACGCTGGGCGTGACGGAAGAGGGCACGGACGCCGAAGGGCCTATTCCCGCGACGGACGGGATTAGCCCTGCGGACCAGGAACGCCTATGAGCTTCTGCCCAGCGGCGGCGGGCGTCAATCGCAGGGCTGGTAGAGCTGGTTGGCGATCGCAACGTCCTGGGGATAGGTCACCTTGATGTTAACGTGGTCGCCGGGAACAATGGTGACCGTGCGGCCGGTCATGACGGCCACGATCTCACTGTCGTCGGTGGGGACGAAATAGCGCTGCCGAACCGCCCGCCGGGCGGCCTCCAGTAGAATATCGCGCCGGAATCCTTGCGGGGTCTGGGCGATCCAGGTGTTGCTGCGCGGCAGGGTGTCGGCAATTTCCATGGACTCGCCGCGGGTCAGTTTGACCGTGGCAGTGGGGTTGACGGCCGTCATGGCGGCGCCCGTCCGGTGCACGCAGGCGATCAGTTCGCGGATGAGCGCCGGCGGCACCAGCGGGCGCGCGCCGTCGTGGGTGATGAGAATGTCGCCCGACGAGGCCTCGATGGCGTTGAGCAGCGACTCGACCCGCTCGCGGCCGCCTTCGACCACGCGCACCGTCGGGAAATCGTCCAGCAGCGAGGTGTAGTGCGCCAGGTCGGTTGCCCGGGCCGTGACGACGATCTCTTCGATTTCATCGCAGGCCGCGAAGCGCTGCACCGTGCGCAGCAGCAGGGGCTGTCCGCCGATGGGGACGAGCATCTTGTTTTTTCCGAAACGGGTGGAAGAACCGGCTGCCGTGATGAGTGCGGAAATCATTTGGCGTGCTCCTCGATCCACTGCCGGGCGAAGCCTTCGGCCCACCGTTCGGCGGCCAGAATGTTCGCCAAGTCCGGGCTCGTCTCGATTTCATGGGCGTCCATGGCTGCCTGGATCACGGCGGGGATCTGCGTAAAAGTAATTTTTCCCTCCATGAAGGCCCGCACCGCCGCCGTGTCGGCGCCGTGAAAGACGGCCGGCAGGGTGCCGCCTTTTTCGATCACCTGGTGGCCCATGGACAGGCAGGGGAATTTTTCGAAGGGCGGCGCTTCAAAAACCAGCGGCTGGGCCAGCAGGTCGATGAAGGCCTCGGGCGGGGAAATGCCGCGTTCGGGGTAGAAGAGGGCGTACTGGGTGTAGCGCCGCATGTCGGCGGTGCCCAGTTCGGTAATGATGCTGCCGTCCCGGAATTCCACCAGCGAGTGGCAGATGTACTGCGGGTGCACGACGATGGAGATGCGCTTGGCGGGCACGCCAAAGAGCCAGTGGGCTTCGATGACCTCGAAAGCCTTGTTGACGCAGGTGGCGCTGTCCACGTTGATTTTCATGCCCATGTCCCAGGACGGGCGGTCAAGCACGTCCTGCATGGTGACGCGCTCCAGCCGGTCACGGTCCATGGCGGCGATGGGCCCCTTGCCCATGGTCAGGATCAGCCGCCTAATTTCGCCGGGGCTGCCGGACTTGAGGGACTGAAACAGCGCGCAGTGTTCCGAGTCGATGGGGATCACCGCTGCGCCGTGCGCCGCGGCCAGTTCCATCACCATGGCGCCGGCCAGCACCAGCGTCTCCTTGTTGGCCAGGCCGATGTCGCGCCCGAGTCTGATGGCCTCGATGGTGGGCACCAGACCGGCCTTGCCCACCAGCGCATTGACCACGAAGTCCGCCTCCGGGTGCACCGCCGCCTGGACGATATTCTCCTCGCCGCCGAGCACTTCGACGCCCACCCGGCCGGCGAGTTCGCGGGCCCTGGCCTCGTCGGAGACCACCACCAGCTCGGGCCGGAAGCGTTCGATCTGCCGCTGCAGCAGTTCAATATTGCGGTGGGCCACCAGCGCGACCACGTTGAAGCGTTCGGGAAAACGCGCCACCACCGCCAGTGTCTGCGTGCCGATGGACCCGGTGGATCCCAGCAGGGCTATGTTTTTCATTTTCCTCCTGTGCGTCTTGGAATCCCCCTGCCGATACCGCAGCTGTCGTCCGTCTGTCAACACCCAGTCCGCAGCCTGCGGGCATGGCCGCCCGCCTGCGCCTCTTTTTCTGCCGGTTCTCCAACTGCGCACAGCCGAAACCGGCCCGTTCCTGCCGCACACGGATGGCCCCGAATAAAAAAGGCAACGCGTACGCCGACAGCTACTGGCGATTGCCCCGGGGTTGCAGGTGATTTGGGTTGACCGCAGACGCAAATCGGTGTTTACTGAAACAGTTCCCTGCGGCATCGGTCAGGGGGACGTTTTTCTCCCCGTGCAGAGCGCCCGGCTGTGACCGGAGCCGTACCACCCGACAACCACGACATCAGGTGATTTCCCCATGTATGCAATGCTGCGCCCCATGCTGAAATACTTGCTGCCGACGGTGCTGGCGATGGCCCTGGGCGCCTGCGCCAACATGCAGTCGGCAACCCCCCGCAAAGCCGGACAGGCGGAAGCCGCCCACGGGCGTGTGGTCCGCGTTTACGAGAATGCCTACCGGGAAACCCGGCAGGCCGGCGTGCTGGCCCTGGGCGGGATGGGCGTCCCGACCGTCGACGACCTGTCCGACGTGGGCAGCACCAGCATCAAGGCCGTGCTGCCCGACGGCGTGCCGGTGAGCGTCGACATCGTCGACCTCGGCGCCCGGCGGACCGAGGTGGCCGTGAGGGCCGGCAGGGCAGGGCAGTGGGACCGCCAGGCGGCACGTCGACTCCAGGGGGCCATCGCCGAAACACTGCGCACCCTGAGCACACCCGCCGTGAAGGTTCAGTCGAAGGATCGCGCCGCCGCTGCCCCGCCAAAGGATACCGTGAAGGCCGTCGCGGCGGCCCCTGCCGCCAAAAAACCGGCCGCTCCTGCGGCCGGCAAACGGACCGGGCCGCGCCCCCAGTTCACCATCTTTTTCGGGGCCAATTCCGACGAACTCACCCCGGCGCAGATGAAGACCCTCGACGAAGTCGCCCGCCGCATCCTGGAAACCCCCTCGGCCAGTGTGAAACTCAACGGCTACACCGACTCGCGGGGAGACCCGGGCTACAACCGCATGATCTCCGAAGCACGGGCGTCGGTGGTCAAGTTCTACCTGGTCAGCAAGGGCGTCGCGCCGTCCCGAATCAAGGTCAAGGGTTACGGGGCCCGCAATTTCATCGCCGATAACAAGACCCTGGCGGGGCGCAATAAGAACCGACGGGTGGAAATCGTGATCTCCACGGGACTCACGAAATAGGGCTCGTTGTCCTGTGGGACTCCGAGTGCAGGAGCGTCCGGCGGGGTCATGCGTCGAGGCGGGCGGTGCGCGCTGCGACGCGCGCGGCCCGGCGCCCGTAGGCAATCCCGAGTTTTCGCATGCGCTTGCGCAGGGTCGAGGGGTGAACCTTCAGCAGGCGTGCCGCCCCGGCAGGGCCCTCCACACGCCCGTTGCAGCGCTCCAGCACCCGCCGGATATGATTGGCCACCACCACATCCAGGGGCAGGGGGGTGTCCATGGTGTTGGGGGGCGTCGCGGTGCGGTGCGCTCCCGCGCTAACGGCCGTGAGATCCCGGAAAGCCAGCGGCCCCGCCGGGCTGACGATGAGTTCGCGTTCCACGGCGTTTTCCAGTTCACGGGCGTTTCCCGGCCAGGGGTAGCGCATCAGCCGGTCGAGCACACCGGGCTCGATAGCCGGAATCGACGAGAGTTTCATCTCGCGCGCCTTTTTCTGGATAAAGTGCTGCAAAAGGGCGGGGATGTCCTCCGGCCGTCGCCGCAGGGGAGGGATGGCGATGGGAAAGACGCGCAGCCGGTAGTAGAGATCCTCCCGGAAGCGGCCCTCGGCCAGCATTTTTTCCAGATCCCGGTGGGTGGCGGCGATGATGCGGATGTCCACGTGGATGGTTTCGGCCCCACCGACACGCTCGATCTCTTTCTCCTGCAGCACCCGCAGCAGGCGGACCTGGGCTTCCTGGGACAGTTCCCCGATCTCGTCGAGGAAGATGGTGCCCCCGTCGGCACGTTCGAAGCGCCCTCTCTTGCGGGACATGGCGCCGGTGAAGGCCCCCCGCTCGTGCCCGAACAGCTCGGAGTCCATGAGCGTCTGGGGGATGGCGCCGCAATTGACCCGGATGAAAGGGCCGCTGCTGCGGAAGGAAAGGTTGTGGATGGCGTTGGCGATGACCTCCTTGCCCACCCCGGTCTCGCCCAGCAGCAGCACCGGGCTTTTAAGGGGGGCCACCTGGCGCACCATCTCCATGACCCGCCGGAGCCCAAGATCGGCGCCCACCACCTCTCCGCCGGAGATGTTGCGCAGTTCGTCCTGCAGGTAGCGGTTGTCGTCGGCCAGCAGATCCCGCAATGCGCGCACTTCGCGGTAGCGCAGGTAGTTGGCCAGGGCGATGGCGAAAGGCTCGTTGAGCAGCGAGAGCAGGTGAACGTGGTGGTGGTTGAACTTGATGTCCGGCTCGCTGAAAACCGAGACGGTGCCCACGAACTTTCCCTCCAGGGCCAGGTCCAGCAGCAGCCCGGACAGGTCCTCGGCACCCAGCTGGCGGACCACCGGGCCGGCCACCGCATCGCTGCCCATACGCTCCACCAGCTTGACGCGCACCGAGCGCTGGTCTTCGACCTGCTGCCGCCCGCGACTGGAGAGCGGGGTGCGCAGCGACATGGCGCGGCCCTGTTCTACGGTGGCCATGGCCACGGTTTCGACGACCCCCAACTGGCGGTCGTAGACGTGGTAGCACAGGTGCGTGGCCGGCAGGAAACGGGCCAGGTAGCGCAGGCTGCGCTGCAGGGCGCTGCCGATTTCCAGGCTGCCGCAGATGCGGAGGGTGGCTTCGCGGAAAAAATCGCTTTCTTTGATCTCCATGACGTTGGTCTTATGCTGTGCCATGGGACAGAACTGTGAGATTCTGTTAAATAGGACGGTTCTTGCTGCGCCATGGCGTAGTTTAGGCTTTTTGTTTCACCAATGGTCCGGAATTGCAAGCAATAATTTATGGCATAGAACATGCAGAAACATGCAGGTTGGAGAGGCGAAGGCCAAATCGGTCCCCCCGTGCGTGAAGTATGCACCAACCCGTATCCCCAACCCAAGGAGAAGATCATGAAAGACGTCGTCATCGTAAGCGCCTGCCGGACCGCCATCGGCGCCTTCGGCGGAACCTTAAAGAGCCTCAACGGAGCCACCCTGGCCAGCGTGACCATGAAAGAAGCCGTCAGGCGTGCGGGTATCGACGCCGCCGTCATCGATGACGTGCGCTACGGCTGCTGCGTGGAACACCACGACAGCCTGAACACCGCCCGCGTGGCGGCACTCATGGCCGGCATCCCGGAAACGGTCACGGCAGCCACCATCAATCGCGTATGCATCTCCGGCATGGAAGCCGTGGTGTCCGGCATGGCCATGATCCAGGCCGGTATGGCCGATGTCATCCTGGCCGGCGGGGTCGAGCACATGTCCGGCGTCCCTTACACCGTTCCCAAGGCCCGTTGGGGATGCCGGCTGCAGGACCAGGTTTTCGTGGACGCCATGATCCACGCCCTGCACTGCGGTTCGCACCTGCTGCCGCTGACCCAGGACGCGCCCCTGGACACCACTCAGGCGCCCGCCAGCTATTTTGTCGGAAAGCCGTACATCATGGGGCACACCGCCGAGTTCGTGGCCCAGAAAATGGGCATCACCCGCGAGGAGATGGACGAGGTGGCCCTGCGCAGCCAGAACAATGCCGAGCGGGCCACCAACGACGGCTCTTTTGCCGAGGAGATCGTGCCCGTCGAGGTGCCGCGACGCAAGATGGACCCGCTGGTGTTCGACAAGGACGAGCATTTCCGCCCGGGGCTCACCATCGAGCAGCTGCGCAAGCTGCCGCCGGCCTTTGTTCCCAAGACCGGCACCGTCACGGCGGGCAACGCCAGCGGCATCAACGACGGATCGGCCGGCATGGTGATCATGTCGGCGGAAAAGGCCGCCGAACTGGGCCTCACGCCCATGGCGCGCATCCGGGCCGTCGGTCGTGGAGCCTGCCATCCGGCCATCATGGGCCTGTCGCCGGTGCCGGCGGTGGAGGATCTCATGCGGCGCAGCGGCCTGGCCGTCGCCGACTTCGATCTGGTCGAGGTCAACGAGGCCTTCGCGGCCCAGTACATCGCCTGCGAGCGGGAGCTGGGGCTCAACCGCGATATCACCAATGTCAACGGTTCGGGCATCGGCCTGGGCCACCCGGTGGGGGCCACGGGCTGCCGCATCATGGTGACTCTGCTGCACGCCATGAAAAAGCGCGGCAGCTCCCTGGGACTGGCCACGCTGTGCGGTGGCGGTGGCGTCTCCATGGCCTGTGCGCTGGAGATGATGGATTGAGGAGCGAACCGATCGCAAAAACCGATGATCGTCAACATGCAACCGTGAAAAACGGGAGGAGAAAATGGATTTTGAACTGAGCCGGGAACAGAAGGACATTCAGAAGGCTGTCAGGGAGTTCGTCAAGGGGGAATTCAAGAAGGAGATCATTGCGGAACTCAACGAAAAGCACGAGTACCCCGTCAAAATCTGGAAAAAAGCCGCCGAGCTGGGTTTCATCGGCATTCACTTTCCGGAGAAATACTCCGGCATGGGGCTGGGGTGCCTGGAGAACATCCTCGTGGCCGAGGAACTGGCCCGCGGCGACTCCACCGTGGGCACCTGCCTGCTGATCGCTGACTTTGCCTCGGAGATCATCCTGCACTTTGGCAGCGAGGAGCAGAAGAACAAATGGCTGCCCAAGGTGGCCGAGGGCGAGTGCCTCTCCTGTGGGGCCTTCACCGAGCCGGACCACGGCTCGGATATCACCAGCGTCGAGACTACGGCGGTCAAAGACGGCGACGAGTGGGTCATCAACGGCGCCAAGATCTTCATCACCAACAGCGGCCCTCTGGCGGGCTTTTACTGCGTACTATGCGAGACCGACCCGGACGCCAAGCCGTCTTACCGGGGACTGAGCCTGATACTGGTGGAGGCCGACAATCCGGGTGTCTCCACCCAGGACGTGGGCAAGAAGATGGGCATCCAGCTGACCTACACCGCCGAGGTGGTTTTCAAAGACGTGCGCGTGCCGCTGTCCAACCTCATCGGCAAGGAGAACCGCGGGTTCTACCAGCTCCTGGAGTTTTTCGACGAGAGCCGCATCCTGATCGCCGCCCAGGCCCTGGGTACGGCCCAGGGGGCTTTCGACCGCGCCCTGGCCTACGTCAAGGAGCGGCAGCAGTTCGGAAAAAAGATCGCCCAGTTCCAGGCCAGCCAGCACAAGCTGGCCGACATGGCCACCAAGATCGAACTGGCCCGCCTGATCACCTACAAAGCGGCCTGGAATTTCGACCAGGGGCGCATCGACCCCAAGCTGACCTCTATGGCCAAGATGTTCGCCGCGCGCACCGCCGTGGAAGTGGCCGACGAAGCCATCCAACTGCTGGGTGGTTACGGTTACATGCAGGAATATGAGGTGGAGCGCTACTACCGCGATGCCAAGATCACGGAGATCTACGAGGGCACCAAGGAGATCCAGAAAAACACCATCGCCGGCGCGCTGCTGGGAAAGATCAAGTAGTCGCCGCCGGCAGGGGCGTCTGCCGCAACCCGGCGATGGTCGCCGGAACGCAAAAGCCCCCGTGAGGATGGCTCCTCACGGGGGCTTTTCGGTTCGAATGGTGCCGAAGGCCGGATTTGAACCGGCACGGCCGTAGGCCACTACCCCCTCAAGATAGCGTGTCTACCAAATTCCACCACTTCGGCACGTAAGCGTGTGTTACGGCTTGCTCTGCTGGGCCGGCTGCGCCGCGTCGCCGTTGTCAGCCGGGGCGGCCGGCTTCTGGTCCGCCGCTTTGGACGGTGCCGCCGGCTGGGTACTGGCCGGCTGGTTGCGCATGATCGACTTTCCCGTCCTGTTGGAGGAAAGGTAAGCGATGCTCAGGGACGTCACCATGAAGACGATGGCGGCCACGGTGGTCGCCTTGGTCAGAAAGGTGGAAGCCCCGCTGCTGCCGAACAGGGTCTGGCTGCTGCCGCCGCCGAAGGCGGCCCCCATGTCGGCACCCTTGCCGGTCTGCAGCAGCACGATGAGAATCAGCGCGATGCAGACGATCACATGTATGACGATCAGAACCGTTGTCATGAGTGTCTCTGTGGTTACGCGTTAAAATGAACCAGCTGGCTGAAGGTTTCCGCATCCAGGCTGGCGCCGCCCACCAAGGCGCCGTCCACGTCCGCCAGGGCCATCAGTTCCCTGACGTTGGCCGGCTTGACGCTGCCGCCATAGAGGATGCGCGTGGATTCGGCCATGGCCCCGCCGAAGCGCTCTTCAATCTTCGACCGCACAAAGGCATGCACTTCCTGGGCCTGCTGGGGTGTCGCCGCCTTGCCGGTGCCGATGGCCCAGACAGGCTCGTAGGCGACCACCAGCGAAGACAGATCCTCTGAAACGAAGCCTTCTAACCCTTTTTGGATCTGTTTGTCAAGTACCGAAAACGTCTTTTCCGCATCACGTTCGCTTTCGGTCTCCCCGATGCAGAAGACGGGCACCAGTCCGGCGTGCAGGGCGGCGCCGATCCTGCGGTTAACGGTCTCGTCGGTTTCGCCGAAAAACTGGCGGCGCTCGGAGTGGCCGATAATCACGTAGCGGCAGCCCGCCGACACCAGCATGGGCGCCGAGACCTCGCCGGTGAAGGCGCCCTGTTCCTCCCAGAAGAGGTTCTGGGCCCCCAGCCCGACGGCACTGCCGCGGATCACCTGGGAAACGGAGGCGAGGGCGGTAAAGGCCGGGGCAATCATGATCTCAACGTCGCGGGCGTCGGCCACCATTTTGGCCAGCTGCCCGGCGGTTTCGACGGATTCGGCCACCGTCTTGTGCATTTTCCAGTTGCCGGCTATCAGGGGTGTGCGTTTCGCCATAGGTCAGCCTCCCATTCGCGTCTCGATGTCAGAAAGAAATTCCCGCGGCGGGACGGGGGGAGCCGACGGCGTTGGCCGCCGGCCCGCCCGGCGGTGCACCCGCGCGCCTACAGCTGGCCGCCGATCATCACGGCCAGGTCCACCATGCGGCTGGAGTAGCCGGTTTCATTGTCGTACCAGGACAGCACCTTGACCATGTCGTCAATCACGTGGGTGGTGGGGGCGTCCACGATGGACGACAGCCGGTTGCCGTTGTAGTCCGTGGAGACCAGCGGCAGTTCGCTGTATCCCAGGATACCCGCGAGCACGCCTTCCGAGGCTTCGCGCAGGGCGTCGTTGACGTCCGAGGTGTTGATGCCGCTTTTTTCCACCGTAGCCACCAGATCGACGATGGAGACGTTGGGCGTCGGTACGCGGATGGCCAGGCCGTTGAGCTTGCCCTCCAGTTCCGGCAGCACCAGGGCCACGGCACGCGCCGCACCGGTGGTGGTGGGAATCATGGAGAGCGCCGCGGCCCGTGCACGGCGCAGGTCCTTGTGGGGAAAGTCCAACAGCCGCTGGTCGCCAGTGTACGAGTGGATGGTGGTCATCAGGCCGTGCTTGAGCCCGAAGTTCTCCAGCAGCACCTTGGCCACCGGGGCCAGGCAGTTGGTGGTGCACGAGGCGTTGGAGATGATGTCATGGCGCCGCGGGTCGTACTGGTTGGAGTTGACACCCATGACAATGGTCACATCCGGGTTGGTGGCCGGGGCCGAAATGATCACCTTGCGCGCACCGGCCGACAGGTGCTTGGCGGCGTTGTCGCGGTCTCGAAAAAGGCCTGTGCACTCGGCCACGATGTCTACCCCCAGCCCTTTCCAGTCGATACTGCCGGGATCCTTTACTGAGGTGATAACGACCTCGCGTCCGTCGACTTCGATGGCG
>JAMOVG010000105.1 GCA_027061725.1 Desulfobacteraceae bacterium | reverse complement strand
CAGCGCCGGTTCACGCATCGGCGTATGCTACCCCGACGGCGGTGTGGACACCCCCACCCTGTCGGACTGCAACGTGGCCCTGGGATACCTCAACCCGCACAACTTCCTGGGCGGCGATGTCATCCTGGACCGCGACCGGGCCATCCAGGCCATCAGGGAGCAGATCGCCGACCCGCTCAACCTGGACGTCTTCGATGCGGCCGAAGGCGTGCTGGAGCTCTTCGAAGACCACCTGAGAAACGAGGTCTACTCGCGCATCTTCGGCAAGGGCTACTCACCCGAAGACTACCAGCTCTTCTCCTACGGCGGCGGCGGCCCCCTGCACGTGGCCGGCTATACCAGCGGCCTCAAGTTCCAGGACATCCTGATTCCCGCCTGGGCGGCCGGCTTCTCGGCCTTCGGCTGCGCCTGCGCCGACTTCGAGTACCGCAATGACTACACGCTCAACGTTCCCGTGGCCAGCCCGGACCTGGCGCCGGAACAGTTCGCGGCCGGTTTCGAAACCTTCGCCGGTGCCATCAACGCGGCCTGGAAAAGCCTCGAAGGGGGCATCGTCAACGAGTTCGGCAAGAGCGGCATCGACGCCGGCAACGTAAGCTTCGGCTACTACCTGCGCGTTCAGTACGTCGGCCAGCTAAACGACGTGGAAATCAAGCTGCCCTTCTCGCAGGTCACTTCCCACGACGACGTGCGCACCATCATCCAGCTGTTCGAGGAGGCCTACGCCAAGCTGTACTCCCGTTCGGCTTCCTCGCCGGAGCTGGGCTACCTGGCTACCACGGCGGTGCTCAAGGGTGTGGTGGAAGTCGAAAAACCGCGGCTGCCCGAACTGCCGCTGTCTTCGGCGACGCCGCCGGCCGAGGCCAGCAAGGGAACCCGGCCGGTCTACCGGCACGGCGAGTGGCGCGAGGCCCACATCTACGACATGGAAAAACTGGCGCCCGGCAACAAGCTGGCCGGTGTCAGCGTCATCGAATCCCCCTCCACCACCCTGGTGGTACCGCTGGGATTCGAAGTCACCCTGGACGAGCACCGCATTTTTCATCTGAAGGAGGAGCGTTCATGATTCCCGCACACAAGATAGAGACGACACCCATCGGCTGGGACGGCCGCACCGTCAAGGAAATGCTGGAAGAATCCGAGCGTCTGGTGGCCGATAGCGGCCGCTATTACGGCCTGGAGGAGCTGCGCCTGCGCGAGGGCAATCCGATTCTGTTTGAAAAGATCTTCTCGCACCTGCGCGGCGGCCTGGTCAACGCGCGTTCCACGGCGCTCAATATCTCGGCTTCGCCCATCGTGGCCGAGATCGGCGAGCTGTGCTTCGCGCTATACACTCCCGAGGGCGATTCCATCGCGCTATCCACCGGCATCATCGTGCACGTACACACGATCAGCGATGCCATCAAGTTCATGATCCGCAACAACTTCGAAGAAAACCCGGGCATCCGGCCGGGCTTCGTCTTCAGCAACAACAACTCCATGATCGGCGATGTGCACACCGCCGACGTGCATACCATCATCCCCATCTTCTGGGAAGACGAGCTCATCGGCTGGGCCGCGGGCGTGACCCACGAGATCGACGTGGGCGGAATCGCCCCGGGGTCCATGTGCTACGGCCACCCCGACCGCTACGGCGACGGGCTGCTGCTCTCCACCGAGCTGGCCGGCACCAACGACGAGTTCCACGAGGACTACCTGCTGCGCTGCCGGGAGTCGGTGCGCGCCGAGATGTACTGGGTCCTGGACGAAAAGACGCGCCTGACCGGCTGCCAGCTCATCCGCGACCAGGTATACCGCACCATCGAGGAGGTCGGCATCGACGCTTACAAGCAGTTTATCCGCGAGGCCATCGAGGAGGGGCGGCGCTCCTTCATCGGCACGGTCAAGCAGATGACCTTCCCCGGCGAGTACGAGGCACCGTCCTTCATGGACGTGCCCTGGAAAGACGACCTCACCGTGCACATGCAGTCGCGCAAGGACATGCTGATGAACTCGCCGGTCAAGATCACCATCGGCGCCGAGGGGCGGCTGGACGTGTCCTTCGAGGGCGCCAACGGGTGGGACTTCCACTCCTTCAACTGCTCCAAATCCGCCATGCAGGGCGCCATGTGGGTGCTGCTGACCCAAACCCTGTTCAACAGCGACAAGGTCAACGACGGGGCCTACTACGCCACCAGCGTGCATTTGCCCTACGGTTCGTGGTGCAACCCGAACTTCGAGAAGGTCTCCACCACCCTGGCATGGCTTTTCCTGATCCCGGGCTTTACGGGCATGTGGCGCTCGCTGAGCCGGGCCTACTTCGCCCGCGGCTTCCTCGAGGAGGTCTACGCCAGCTACCCGTGCACCTTCAACCTGCTCCAGGGCGGCGGCATCAACCACTTCGGCCAACCCTCGGCCTTCACCAACTTCGAGCTGTCGTCCCAGGGCACGGGGGCGTTGTACTACAAGGACGGCGAGGCGTCGTGCGCCGCCATGTGGAACCCCGAGGGCGACATGGGCGAAATGGAGTCCTGGGAATTCCTGGAACCGCTGCTCTACCTGGGACGGCGCATCAAGGCCAATTCCGCCGGCCACGGCAAATACCGCGGCGGATGGGGCATGGAGTCGCTGCGCATGCTCTACAAGACGCAGAGCCAGGTCCTTTTCACCGGCGGTGAGGGCCACGTTTTCGGCACCGCCGGCATCTTTGGCGGCTATCCCGGAAACTCCGGCTACCGCCACGCCATGCACGGCACCAACATGAAGGCGCTTTTCGACGGGCGCAAACCCTACCCGGTGGTGGATGGCGACCCGGAAAATTCCCAGATGAGTGAATTGGTCGAAGCGCAGCAGGAGACGTTCGACCTGCATGCGTTGTGCGGGCCGCACCCCTTCGGCGAGTACGACCTGTACGCTTCCGTTCAGCGCGGCGGGCCCGGCCTCGGCGATCCGCTGGAACGCGACCCGTCGGCGGTGGAGACCGACCTGAACAAGGGCGATCTGTCCCCGCGCTTCGCCAGCGGCGTCTACGGTGTGGTGGCCACGCAAAACGGCGACGGCAAGTGGACGGTGGACCCGGAAGCCACGGCCAGGCGCCGCGACGAGATCCGCCGTGAGCGCCTGGAAAAATCCGTGGACACCCGTGAATTCATCGACCGCGAGCGCGAACGCATCCTGCAAAAAGACTTCATTGCGCCGGTGTGCGACATGTACCGCAGTTCCCTGTCGCTGTCCGAAAGCTGGCGGGACAAATTCTACCGCTTCTGGAACCTGCCCGAGGACTTCCAGTTCTGAAAGGAGTGTGACCCATGAGTGTGACGTACGACAAAGGAACCCTGAAGCAACTGAAGGACGGTGTGCTGCCCCACGAAAAGGCGCACCAGATGCAGAGCAAGTTCAAAGATGCCGACCGCTTCATGAAGATGCTGGAGGTCTGGCAGGACTCGGTGGAATGGGACGACAAGATCCTGATGCCCCTGGCCGAGCACCTGTTCGTGGTCGCCAAGCCCGGCGGCCGCCGCGTGGTCCAGTCCACCTGGGGCCACGAGTACTGTGAAGCCCACGAAAACTGGAAGCTTTACGCCAAGGTCTTCGTGCGCAACACGCCCGAGTTGATGCGCGAAATCTTCCCGGACAAGCTGGGGGCGCACACCGACTGGATGCAAATCCGCGAGTACTACGATCCCGTCAGCGGAGCCCTGCTGGAAGTCGAGGCCGTGCCGCCGGGATATCCCATCGTGCACGACTTCAAGCCGGACATCGACACTTTCTACAACGAGTGGCTTAAGATGCCAGTGCCGGAGGCATAGCTGAACAGCGGCGCGGGTTCCGGCGTCGGCACCGGTCGGCGCCGCCATCTTTTGGAAATTGACGAGATACAGTGTTTAAAGAATACCATTGAGCACGGCCTTTGGGTCACGCGCAGGGTGTCCTCTCGGATCTTTGGGTGGCGTTAATTCTTTGATTTGATAATAGCTTCTATTCAACGCCATTTTTCGTTTACCAGATTCACATTACAAATCTTCCTGGATAGACTCCATTTTTTCGTCATAAACCCTCCTGCCGGCTTTTTGGGGAGCCGTATGGTGTCCCTTCCGGATTTCAGCGGCCGTCCGGAACGATCACCGCCCTGCCGGCGATCTGCCCCTTGCGCAGCCTCTCGAAGGCCGTCTCGACCTCGCTGAGCGGGTAACGGTTGAGGTGCGGCCGGATGGCACCCGCCTCGGCCAGCGATACCAGGTGCATCAGCTCCAGTTTGCTTCCGCCGAAGGTGGTGCTCAGCATGGCGCCGTAAGGCAGTGCGCGGTCCTGGAAGGCGAAGGATCCGTGCCCGCGTCCCACCACGACGATGTGGCCCAGGGGGCGGATGACCCGGGCCGCCAGGGACACGGTGGCGCCGGCGCCCACGAAGTCGAGCACCCCCTCGACACCCTTCCCCCCGGTCGCATCCCGCACGGCGGCGGCTGTGCTTTCGTCCGAAGGCAGGCAGGCGTCGGCGCCCAGCCCGGAGGCCAGCGAGAGGGCCTCACGGCTCTGGTCGACGGCCAGGACGCGCGCCGCGCACAGGGCCTTGAGAATCATGACCGCCATATGCCCCAGTCCGCCGACCCCGATGACCAGGGCCGTGCCGCCGGGTTCGAGCAGCGGCAGCACGCGCCGCACGGCGTGGTAGGCGCTAAGTCCCGCGTCGGTGAGCGGCGCCGCCCGCCAGGGTTCGAGGCCACCGATGGGCACGATGGCGTCGGCCGGCGCCACGGTGTACTCGGCCAGCCCGCCGTCCAGCCCGATGCCCGGCACCGGCTTCTTGTGCGGGCAGTAGTTGTTCCACCCCTGGGCGCAGTACCGGCAGTGTCCGCACCCGGACAGGGTCACCAGGCAGGGCTGCCCGTTCTCAAAACCGCTGACCCCGGGGCCGCAGCCTTCCACCCACCCGCCGATCTCGTGTCCCACGGTCATGGGCAGCCGGATGTCCAGGTGCGGCGGTGAAGCCTCCCAATCATCCATCATGTGCAGGTCGGACTGGCAGATGCCGTTGCCCCCCACCTTCACCAGCACCTGGCCGGGCCCCGCTTCGGGAACGGGCACATCCACCAGCCGCGCCGGTGTCTTCCACTGCAGCATGCGGTAGGCCTTCATCACGGGCTCCTCTCTCCACCCCTTCGGCAGTGGGAACTTCCCACTCGACTCAGGATCGGTCTTTCCCGTGGTAATGCAGGAAGTTGTCGATGATGGCGTCGTAGTCGTGACGCGGCTGCCACCCCCACTCCTGCCGGGCGCGGCTGTCATCGATGGGCAGCGCGATCAGGTCCAGCACCGGCTTCCATCGTTCGTCGGGCTGAAAAACGATGGCGGCGGCGGGAATCCGGGCTTTCACTTTCTGCGCCAGTTCCTCCGCGCTGGGGGTCGGTTTGACACCGTCAACGAGGTAATTGATGGTTTGGATTTTTTTCGACGGGGCCTGGGCCAGTTCGTAGATGGCCCGGGCCGCATCTGCAGCCGAAAGCACCGGGATGCGGGTATCGGGACTCACGTTGACCGTGTAGGGATTGCCCCGTAACGACTCCTCGATCATGGCGTAGGTGTAGGTAACCACCCCGCCGACGCGCAGGTCGACACCCGGTCCCACGATGGATGGGTAGCGCAGCGAGCGGAAATCGACATTGCGCCTTCGGCGGAAAAACAGCCCGACGCCCTCGGAAAACAGCTTGGCCACGCCGTACATGGACACGGGGCGCTGGAGCGAATGGTCCCGGATCGTCTTTTCCTGAAGGTCGAGCCCGAAAGTGGTCACCGAACTGGCGAAGAGCACCTGGCGCGTCCCGAAGCGGTGCGCCGCCTCCAGGATGTGAAACGTCCCCAGCGCGTTGACTTCGATGGCTTTTGCGGGATATTCCTCGCAGGTGGCCCCCAGCATGGCGCCCAGGTGGTAGATGGACTGCGGCCGGACCTTCTCGATGGCGGCGGATATCGCATCGGCGTCGGAAAGATCGGTTCGGATGTACGCGATGTCCCCGGCCACGTCGTCCAGGCGCCGCGGCGATTCGGCCAGGTCCAGCACGGCCGGGCGCTTTTCTCCTTTTTCCAGCAGCAGGTGCACCAGGGCCGACCCGAGCAGTCCGGCGCCCCCCGTAATCATGACCGTCATGGCGGCCTCCTTTCCGTTGGTATTATGCACACGGCGGCCTAATCCATCAGGCGCGGCAGCATCAGGCTGAACTGCGGGACCAGGTAGAGCAGCACCAGCAGAACAAGGTCGGCAATCAGGAAGGGGATCACGCCCTTGAAGACCTTCTCCAGGCTGACATCCCGCACGACCCCCTTGACCACGAACACGTTCATGCCGATGGGCGGCGTCAACAGGGCGATCTCGGCGCTCAGCACGGCCAGCACCCCAAACCAGATGAGGTCGACCTGGGCCGCCATCAGCCCGGGCAGAAACAGGGGCATGGTCAGAATGAGCATGGAGGTCACGTCCAGGAAACACCCCAGCGGGAAAAAGATCGCCAGGATGATGATCACCAGCAGCTGGGAAGAGCCGACCGTGCTGAGCAGTTCACTGATGGCCTGCGGCAGGTTGGAGAGTGTCATGAACCCGTTGAACACCATGGCGCCCATGAACAGCAGGAAGATCATGGCCGTGATGTGGATAGTCTCGGCGCAGGCTTCCACCAGGATCTTGACCGAAAAGCGCTTCATCAGGACCGTGAGCAGGATGCTGGCCGCCGCCCCGATGCCGCCGGCTTCGATGGGGGTGAACACGCCCAGGTAAATGCCCCCCAGGATCAGCACGAAAATCACCAGTACCGGCCAAACGTGCACCAGGGAGGAGATCTTCTCCTTCCAGGTGATATTGAACTCGGCCGGGGGCGCCAGCGAGGGCTTCATCTTGACCATGATGATCACGGCGACCAGGAAAAAGCCCAGTTCCAGGATGCCCGGCACGATGCCGGCGATGAAGAGCTTGCCGATGGACTGCTCGGTGAGAATGCCGTAGACGATGAATCCCAGGCTGGGGGGAATCATGATCCCCAGCGTCCCGCCGGCGGCGATGGAGCCGGCGGCCAGGGCCTTGTCGTAGTTGTACTTGCGCATCTCCGGGTAGCAGATGGTCCCCATGGCCGCCGCGCCGGCGGTGCTCGAACCGCTGACGGCGGCAAACCCCCCGCACCCCACGATGGAGGCCAGGATCAGCCCCCCTGGCAGCCGGCCCAGCCAGCAGTAGGCAGTGCGGTACAGGTCCGCCGCGATGCCCGATTTGGAAAACATCATGCCCATCAGGATGAACAGGGGCACGCAGGAAAACACGTAAGCGCTGGCCCAGGTGTAGGGAACGCGCGCCAGCGCCGCCAGGGCCACGTCCCAGCCGGAAAGCACGGCCGTACCAACGCAGCCCGTGAGCAGGAAGGCCACCCCCACGGGCAACCGGGCGGCCATGAGCAGGAACAGTGCAATCAACCCCAGCACACCAGTCAACGGTGGGCTCATCGTTTGTCGTTCCTTTCGAGTAAATCCATCAGGCCCGGATCAATCCAGCTGTCCGGTGGTTTGGGTCGAATCCCCCCTCCCCGCCACCGCGTTGGCGAAGAGGACGAAAAAAGTCACGGCGGTGAGCAGGCATCCCACGGCAAAAAGGTATTTTGCCGGGTACTCCGGCAGTTTCATCCACCCCTTGTAAACGCCGCGCCGGAAGCTGTGGGTGGCCCTGCCGAAGGCGAACCAGGCCAGCAGCGAAAACAGGATGCCGGCCAGCAGGCTGTTGCCGGCGTCCAGGAAACGGCGCACCCTCGCCGGCAGGCGGTCGTAGATGAGATCCACCTGCACGTGCCCCCTGGCCAGCGTGATGCCCGGAAGCGCCAGGGCGTTGATGACGGCCAGCAGGTACGAACTGATGGTCATGGCATCCAGGAAGGAGGTGTTGAAGACATAGCGGGCGATGACATCGATCACCGTGATCAGCGTCATGGAAATCAGAAAACAGATATTGACATAGGAAAGGACAGTCAATGCGGATTTGGATAGCTTTTTCATTACGATCCCCACTGTGAAACCCACCGCGCGGCATGCGTGCGGCGGGGACGGCCGTATCGCTGCAACCGCGGCAACACCAGGCTTCGGATAGTGCGCCTTCGCAGTCGACTTGCCGCGTTACCGGGGTTGAGGCCACCGCGGCCTGCGTGCGGGTCGAAGCGCAGCCGTCCCGCAGATGGGTTCGGTCCATGCATCAAAGACATCGCCGGCGGTGCCCTCGGGACACGGCCGGCCCCGTGAGGAACCGACCTTATTCCGAGGGGTCGTTCAGGAGGGAGTTCCTCTCCAAAGGGTCTGCGCTACTCCTGGTAGAGCCCCGGAAGCTTGACCAGTACGGGCTTTCCGATCTTCTTCATGGTCTCGACGTAGACCGTGTACATCTCCCTGCCCTTGTCGCCGTTGCTGTCGACCCATTTCTGCCACACGGGCACCAGCATCTTGGCGAGCTTCTGGCGCTCGGCCTTGGGGAAGACGATCAGCTCCGTCTTGGGGTCCTTCTTGACCTTCTCACGCATGGCGGCGTCGACACCGTCGAAAACCTTGGCGATCTTCATGGTATACTTGGGAAACAGCGGCTTCCACTTGGCCTTGACATCCTCGGGCACCTTGTCCCAGGACTTTTTGTTCATGACCACGCTGCAGTGCCACCCGCTCATGATGGAGATGTCGATGGCGTACTTGGTGACCTCGGTCCATTTGTAGCCGGCCACGGCCGAGGTCCAGCTGTTGATGGCGGCGTCCACCGTCTTGCGCTGCAGCGCCAGGTAGACGTCCGGTGTGCTCATGACAACGCTGGTGGCCCCCAGCAAGTCGCAGACCTGCTTGAAAACATCCGTGCCGCCCCAGATGCGCAGCCCTTTGAAGTCGGCGATCTTGGCGATCTTCTTGTTGCTGAATACCTGCGAGGGGGTGGTGGTGGTGGGAAACAGGTAGACGACGTCCTTGAATTCGCTGCCCATGAAGCCGCGCTTCTGGAACTCCATGAGCAGCTTGGCGCCGGTCTCGGCGGAATCGGAAAAGAACGGCAGCTGCACACCCAGCGACAGCGGAAACTGTGACGGCGTAAACCCGCAGCAGGTCAGCGCCATGTCAGCCATGCCCTCGACGACGATGTCATACTGTTCGGCGGCTTTTCCCAGGGAGCTGGCCCCGTAAAACTTCACATTCACCTTGCCGCCGCTGGTTTCCCCGAGTTCCTTGACGAACGCCTCCAGCACCTTGGTCGCCGGGTGGCCCGGCGGGAGAAAACTGCTGAATTTGAGGTTGAGGACCCCTGCCGAAGACGGTGCCGGCATGGCCAGGGCGATGGCCAGCAACGCCGTCGCCGCGAGGGTAAAAACCGAAAAACGAATCTTGTTGGTCTTCATGGTCATGTCCATCTCCTCCATATCTGGTTCCTGTGAATTATTTTCCTGTGGCAGTTCCCCGGGTTACAGTCCCAGCAGGTCTTCGGCGTTTTCGTACATGTAGCGGGCCATGGCCTCTTCGTCCAGCGGCAGGGCCAGAGAGCGCTCCACCAACTGCTCGCAGTTGCCGAAGGGGTAGGCACTGGCGAACAGGAAACGGTCCGGCAGCCACTGGATGCCCTTGACGTACAGATTGCCGCCGGCTGCGAATACGTAAACGTCCGGTGACAGAAACACGCCACCCGATCCGATGGCGCTGCACTTCAGGGCCACCCCGATGGCTTCGTTGACGAAAGGATAGGCGCCGTGCCCCAGCACCAGCGGAAGATCCGGAAAGGCCTCGGCCACGTGCTGGAACTGGACCGGGTCGGTGTAGGTGATGTCCGGGCCGGCAAAGGGCCCCGTCATGAACAGGATGGGCACTTCCAGTTCGTTGCACTTTTCGTAGATCGGCATCAGAGATTCGTCATCAGCGTACAACGGCTTTTCGAACAGGCCGGGTTCGATACACAGGCCCTTCAATCCCAGCTCCTTCACCGCCTTCTCGACGTCCGCCACGGTTTCCGGAATGGGCTTGCTGCCGTCGACGCCGGCCAGGCCCAGAAGGCGGTCACCGGACTGGGCGGCCAGTTCGGCAATGTAGTCGTCGCTGACATGGCACGACAGGCCCAGCAGGTGGGAGTGGCGCCCGTTCATGACGCCATAGCGAATGCCGGCGTTGTCGATTTCTTTGTACAGCAGTTCCAGGGCGGCCTGATCGGCGGCGCCCTCCTCGCTCTCCAGGCTTTTTTCATAGGATTCCGGGGTGTCTACTTCGAAGCGGAAATTGGCGAACCGTACGATACCCTCCGGGAAAAATCCCTTATAAGGCGCCGTGGGCGGCCGCAGTCGAAAATCGATGATCTTGCCTTTCATGGCGAGTCTCCTTTTTCCAGTTTAATCCAGATGATGATAAGCCTTTCGCATTCCACCGCCGGGACTCACAGCGCCAGCAGTCGGGCCGCGTTGCCGTACATGTATTTTTCCTTGACCTCATTGGACAGCGGGAACTGCAGCGACAGTTCCACGGACTCCTTCAGCGGGCCGAAGGGATAGGCCGAGGCGAAAATGAACTGGTCCGGCAGCATGCCGATGGCCTCCACGTACAGCTTGCCGCCCGGGAAAAAGCAGTAGATGTCCGGCGACAGGTAGAAGTTGGGATGCTTGACGGCCAGGGCTACGGCGTCCAGCACCCGCGGGTACCCGCCGTGGGCCAGCACCAGCTTCAGGTCCGGAAAATCCTGCATCACACGGTCCAGCGGCGGCCAGTCGTTGGCCCCGATGTCGTGTCCGGCGTAGATGCCGCTCATGTACATGAGCAGTTTGTCGTGCTTCACCATGGTTTCGTAGATGGGGTAAAGCCGGGAATCGTTGGCCTTGAGCGGCTGCCCGTCGGCACCGATGGAGTAGCCGATCTCCAGCACTGCCCCGGCCATGCCGTGCTCGCCCAGGGCGGTCTCTATGGCCGCCACCGCCTCTTGGGCCGACCGCTCCGCGTCGATTCCGTGCAGGCCGATGGCACGGTTGTCGAATCGCCGTCCCAGGTCAATCATCATCTCGTCGGTGACATTGATCTTGTCCGTCCCGGACAACTGCAGCACGGCCTTGGGCGGGTTGGCGAGGTTGCGCCCCGGCACCACGATGATGTCCACGCCGGCCTCGTCCATTTCCCGGAAAAGCAGGTCGAGGCCCTCTTGCTCTCCTACCTTGTACATGGAGGGGCTAGTGGCCATGGCCGGCTTGCAAACAAACTTGTTCTTCCATTTCAGCCGTCCGAGCTTGATGTCGAACAGTAGTTTTTGCGCCGTGATGGGCGGCCGGCAGCGAAAGTCGATTACCTTGGGTGTGCTCATCGGCGAAAAACCCCGTCTTTTTCAGGCTGATAAAAGGGCAACGTGAATCTATGAATCGACCCTCTCCAGAATGTGCACGCACATGGCCGCTTCCTCGAAACCCAGGTTGCCGCCGCCGTTTTCGGCCAGCGCCAGCCGGCAGCCCTCCACCTGGCGCTTGCCGGCCTCGTGGCGCAGCTGGGTAACCAGCTCGAAAATCTGGCCCAGGCCCGAGGCGCCCACCGGGTGGCCGCGGGACTCCAAGCCGCCGGAGGTATTGATGGGCAGCCTGCCGCCGAGGCGTGTGGCGCCGGACTCGGCAAAGGCCCCGCCCTCGCCCGGCGCGCAAAAGCCCAGCGCCTCGCACTGGTGCAGTTCGCCGAAAGCGGTGGCGTCGTGGACCTCGGCCACGTCGATGTCCTGGGGCCCCACCCCGGCCACCTCGTACGCCCGCCGTGAAAGCCGGGCGCCGATGTCACGGTCTTCTTCCGAGATGCCGCGGTCGGAACCGGAGCCCAGCACCGAAGCACGAATGCGCACCGGCCGCGGGTCTTTCAGTTTCTTGAGATACTGCCCGGAGCAGACCACGGCGCAGGCGGCGCCGTCGCCCACCGGTGCGCACATGGGGACCGTCAGCGGGTAGATCACCGGGCGGGCGGCCAGCACCTCCTCAACGCTCATGTCCTTCTGGTACTGGGCGAAGGGATTCATGGTGCTGTGGAAGTGGTTTTTGCTGGCGATCACCGCCAACTGACGCTGGGTGGTGCCGTAAGTGGCCATGTGCCAGCGGCACCAGCCGGCATAGACGTCCATGAAAGCGCTGCGGCTCTTGCCGGCGTCGCCGGCCTTGTCCTGGTCTTCGGGAATCTCCAGCGTCAGTCCGTCCAGTACCCTGCGCCAGGCGGCGAAATGGCCCTTGATGTCGGACACGTCCACCCCGGCCCAGTAAGCCCGGAAGGTTTTGTCGCGGTCCTCGCTGTAGAGCTTTTCAACACCGACCGCCAGGGCGCAGTCGTAGAGACCTGAAGCCACCCCCATCCAGGCCCCGTGCAGGGCGGTGGAGGCCCCGGCGCAGGCGTTTTCCACGTTCACGATGGGGATTTCCTGGATACCCAGAGGCCGCAGAGCCACCTGCCCCTTGATGCAGTGCTGTTCGGTGAAGTAGCCCCACATGGAATTGGAAAACCAGGCGGCCTGCAGGTCCCCGGGTGCCAGGCCGGCATCGGCCAGGCCCACGCCCACGGCCCCGGCCGTGAGGGTTTTCTCATTTTTGTCCAGGTGCTTGGCAAAACGGGTCATGCCGGCACCGATGATGTAGACGTCTCGCATAGCCGTCATCCTCTGCTGGACGCGAATCGTGTCCGTGTTTTTCGCTTCCGCAGGCCGAATCGGAGGAAACCGAAAAAGGCCTGCTCTTCGATGGGAAGCGACGGTTAGCGTTACATGCCCCTACTTGTCTTCGTAGGTTTTCTCAAACACCTGGCCCTTGTAGTGGCTGCGCTCCAGGCTGCCGGCCTCGGCCCACAGTATTCTGGGGCTGATCTTCAGGCGGCGGCTCATGGCCTCCACGATTTCCCTCTCCAGGGTTTCGAGATCGGCGCCGGCCACGCCCTCGGCGTGCTCCACGCGGATTTTGAGCGGCGGCACCACACGCGGCGGCTTCTCGTCGAGGACGATGCGCAGCTCTCCGGTCACACGCGGCA
>JAMOVG010000104.1 GCA_027061725.1 Desulfobacteraceae bacterium | reverse complement strand
ACCTTCCATCAGGCCGCAGGAGGTGGTGCTTTTCCCCTCTCCCAGGGGTGTCGGGGTGATGGCCGTAACCTCAATGTACTTTCCGTCCGGCCTGTCCTGCAGGCGCTTGATGATTTTCAGAAAGTCGAGTTTGGCCAGTCTGCCCATGGGCAGGATTTCGTCTTTTTCAAGACCCAGTTTTTCTCTCCATTCGTCCGGGCTCGGCATGTTTTTCTCGGCTGCCTCGGAAATCTGCCAGTCAGCCATCTCTACAGCATTGTAAGGCATGGACCCATTCCTCCTTTAGGTTTAGATTAACAACGGTTAAAGCGCCCTATCCTCTTTTCAGAACCGTCGTCCCCGGCTCTGGTGCATACCGACGCAGCGCAACCGACATCGGTCGGCCTTCTGTTCAAAATTATAAGATATAACCAATAACATGGGAATCTGATTTTATCAAGAAAATATACACTGTTTCCCCAACAGATTTGGCCGGTGCCGGTGTCAGTTGTCCCGGTCGGTTGCCGCGACGTTTTCCATGCGCACCATATTGAAGTAGACTCCCTGCCGATCGAGCAGTTCGCGGTGGCTGCCGGATTCCACCATGCGGCCGCGGTGCAGCACCACGATGAAGTCGCACCGGCGGGCGGTGGACAGGCGGTGGGCGACCACGAATGCTGTGCGCCGCAGGGTCAGGGCCTCCATAGCCTTCTGCACCAGGGCCTCGGTGTGGGAATCCACGTAGGAGGTGGCCTCGTCCAGGATGATGAGGTCGGGGTCGCGCGCAAGGGCCCTGGCGATGGAGATCAGCTGACGCTCACCGCTGGAGAGGCCGGCGCCCCCGCCGGCGAGAAAGGTATCCAGGCCCTGCGGCAGACGATGCACCAATTCCGCGCAGTTGGCTTCCGCCAGCACACGCGCCAGTGCCTCGTCGGGCAGCGCAGGGTTTCCCGCCAGGATATTGTCGCGCACGGTGGCCGAGAAGAGGAAGGGATCCTGGGACACCAGTGCCATGCGGGCGCGCAGCGCGCGCGGGGGGATGTCGCGGCTGTCACGGCCGTTGATCAGAATGCGGCCCTCGTCTGGGTCGTAGAAGCGCGCCAGCAGATGAACCAGGGTGGTTTTGCCCGAACCGGTGGATCCCACCAGCGCCACACTCTGCCCCCGCCGGACCTCGAAAGTGATATCCTGCAGCACGGGCTCGCCGGGGTTGTAGCTGAAACAGACGCCGCGAAAGGCCACCGTTTCGATGGGTTCCGCAGGCAGGGGGGCGTCCGCATCAGGCGGCACGCCGCCGTCGTAATCGTCACAGTCCAGGATGAGGAATATGCGTTCGGCCGACGAAAGGGCGTTCTGCATGAGGTTGTATTTTTCGGCCAGATCACGAATGGGCCGGAAGAACATGCGGATGTAGGACAGGAACGCCACCAGGCTGCCCAGGGTCAGCGAAGCCGACAGCACCTCGCGGCCGCCGAGATAGATCAGCACGGCCACCATGGTCGTGCCCAGAAACTCGATGAAAGGCAGGAAAAGCCCCAGGACGTGGATCTGGCGCATGCCGGCCTGGTACACTTCCCGGTTCAGGGCCGCAAAGCGGCGGTAGTTGGCGGCTTCCTGCGCAAAGAGCTGGATCACGCGGATGCCCCCGATGGTTTCGGCGAAACGCGTGTTGATCTCGGCAATTTTCAGGCGCAGGGTGCGAAAAGCCTCCCGCACGCGCCCCGCAAACAGAACCGCCGCGTATACCACCACCGGGATCGAGGCGAAAGTGACCAGCGCCAGTTTACCGTTCAGGAACAGCAGCACGCCGGCGATGCCCGTCAGCAGCAGCAGATCCTTGAAGATGGTGGAAATGAACGACGTGAAGAACTCGTGCATATTCTGAACGTCGTTGGTGACGCGGGTGGTCAGGCGCCCCACCGGCTGCCGGTTGAAAAAGGATATCGACAGGCTTTCCAGATGGCGGAAGATGGTCATGCGCAGGTCGTGCATGATCATGTGGCCGGCATACTCCATGATGACCTTCTGCAGGAAATTGAGGCCGAACCCTCCAACGATGAGGGCCAGGAAGACCAGCGTGATGCGCAGCAGGCCCTCCAGGCGCGGGCGCTGCAGGGCCTCGATATCCCCGGCGGCAAGGGCGGACAGCCGGCGGCGGGAAATGCGCGCCTCCCGGCCGGAGACGGAAAAAAGACGCGGCCGGCGCGACACCACGTCGCGAACCGCCGGGCGGTCCAGGGAAAACACCAGGACCGCCGGGGCGTCCCCGGTGGAAGCCGTCCGGGAGACGGAATGCCCCGCGCCCCGGGGGACGATGTAACGGTCGATGGCCCTGCGGGTCACCAGCGGCAGGGCCAGGTCCACCAGCGTGATCAGCACCACCAGGACAACGGACAGGGCCAGCAGCGAACCATGGGGGCGCAGCAGGGGGGCCAGGCGCCGCATCAGCCGCAGATCGCGCGGGCGCCGCGCCAGGTCCGTTTCCTCGAAGTGGCCGAATTCATTCCTCATCGAGTTCTCCGCGCACCTTCTGCAGGTGGTACATGCGGCTGTAATAGCCGCCGGCCTGTACGAGTTCCCGGTGGCTGCCGCGCTCGACGATGCGCCCGCCCTGCAGCGACAGGATGTGGTCGGCGTGGCGCAGGGCCGACAGGCGGTGGGACGCGATCAGCACCGTGCGGCGCCCCCGCAGGGAGCGCACGTAGGCCATGATGCGGTTGCCGGTCTCGACGTCCACCTGGCTGACGGGGTCGTCGAGGATCAGGATGGGCCGCTCCTGCAGAAAGGCCCGCGCCAGGGCGATGCGCTGCTTCTGGCCGCCGGACAGGATGACCCCTTTTTCGCCCACCACGGTGTCGAACCCCTCCGGGAAAGAGATGATGGTGTCGTACACGGCGGCCCGGCGGGCGGCCTCTTCCAGGGCCTGGGATGAAACGCCGGGGCTGCCCAGGGTGATGTTTTCCCGGATAGTGCCGGCAAACAGGAACGGCTCCTGGGGTACCCAGGACACCGCCGCACGCAGGCTCTCGAGCCGCAGTTGGCGGATATCGCGTCCGTCCAGGAGGATGCGCCCGCGGTCTGCGTCGTAGAGGCGCGGAATCAGGTCGAGCAGGGTGGTCTTGCCGCTTCCCGGCGGGCCCACCAGTCCCAGCACCTGTCCGGCGGCCAGGGAGAAATCGATGTCCTGCAGGGCCGGCCGGCGGGTGCCCGGATAGGTAAAACGCACCGATTCGAAGGCGATGTCGCCCCGCACGTGCGTCACCGCTACGGCATCCGGGGCATTGCGGATGGCGGGCCGAGTCTGCAGAATGGCGTCGATGCGTTCCAGCGAGGCGCGGCCCCGCTGAATCATGTTGGTGACCCAGCCCAGGGCCATCATGGGCCAGGTCAGGAGGCTCAGGTAGTAGATAAAGGCCACGAAGTCCCCCGCCGTGATGGTTCCCAGGATGGTCATGCGCCCCCCGAAGTAGAGCACGATGGCCAGGCTCACGTTGGTGAAAAAGAGCATCATGGGGAAAAAGAGCCCCACCGTGCGCACCAGCTTCAGATTCTCCCGCACGTAGTTCTGCGACTGCCGCGAGACTTCTTCGGCGGCCGGTATTTCGCGGGTGTAGGCCTTGATGATGCGAATGCCGGCGAAACGCTCGCGCACGGTTTCGGTCAGGTCGGCGAAGGCGCGCTGAACACTGCGGTAGTGGCGGTGCATGCGTCGGCTGAGCAGGCGCGTGCCAAGGGCGATGCAGGGCATGGGGATCAGCACGAAGGCCGTCAGGCGCGGGTCGATGTAGGCCATGAAGGCCACCGACGCCAGGCCCAGCACCAGGGCGTCGTTGAGGGCCACCAGGCCCATGCCGGCGGCCATGCGCACCTGCTTGATGTCATTGGTGGCGTGGGCCATCAGTTCGCCGGCCGGCACGCGGTCGAAATAGTCGGCCGAAAGGCCCTGGATGTGCTCGAACAGCCGGTTTCGCAGCCCCTCTTCCACGCGGCGCGAAGTGCCCAGCAGCAACCGGCGCCAGATGTAGCGGAACACCCCGATCAGCAGGGCCATGCCGGCGATGGCCAGGGCGTAGCGCAACAGGTCCGGAGCCGTGGCCCGCAGGGCGGTGAGATCGTCCACGGCCCGCTTGATGAAGCGGGGGATGAAAAGCTGCAGGAAATCCACCGTGGCCAGCGACAACAGCCCGGCCGCGATGGCGCCGGTGCGCTGCCGGAAATAGGGCAGCACCAGTCGGATGGGCCCTTTGACAGACGGCTTGTCCTGTACGGGTGTCATGATCGGTAGGTGCTCCTGAACGCAAATGGAAATCAGGCTATCACCTTTTCCGAGACGGGTTCAACAGGAATGTTGCCGGCCCGGGCGGCACTGCAGGGGAGAAGTGACGGGAACCGGCATCCACCATGCCAGGCGCTGGTTGCGATCGACCGCCGGGCGTGTCGGCGCTGATTGACTTTGACCGGCCCCGTTGGTAAGGTGTTTGCCCATGAAATCCGGAACCGTGGTCGAGTTCATCGACCGGGAGAAGATCACCTGCGCGGTCATCCAGGAAGTCAAGCAGCGGCGGGTGCGCCTGCTGACCCAGAACAACCGCGAGGTCAAGATATCCGCTGCGCGTGTAGCGGAATACGGCGGCCTGTGCCTGGATTTGACCATGGGGCGCGACCGTCTGGTGGAGGCGTTGCGCGAAATCTCACGCAAACGCGACGAACTGGCCGCCGGTATCGACATCCGTGAGCTGTGGGAGGTGCTCAACAGCGAACAGGAGTGGATAGATCTGGAGACCATGACGGCTTTCTGCTTTCCGGAGAACGGCAACGGAGACCATGCCTCGGCCGTCATGCGGGCTTTTTTCCGCAACCGGCGCTACTTCAAGTTCAGCCCCGAGGGCTTTTTCCCGTACACGCCCGAAGAGGTGGAGCGCAAGATGGCCCAGGAACGCGAGACCGCCCGCCGGCGGCGTATCGTCGAGGGCGCTTCCCGCTGGGTCAAGACGGTGCTTGACGGCGCCCCCGCACCCGCCGGCCTTTCGGAGGAACAGGCGGAGTTCGTCGATATCCTGAAGTCCTACTTTCTTTTCGAGACCCAGAGCCCCCACCGCGACCTGGGCCGGGCCATCCTGAAGAAGGCCGGCGTCAAGTCGGTGGACAGCCTGTTTGATTTTTTCGTGAAGCTCGGGGTTTTCTCGGAGGACGAGAACATTGATCTTCACCGGCTGGAGATTCCCGTTGACTTTCCCCCCGCCGTGCTGCGCGAAGCCGAGGCGCTAATAGAGCGGCCTGCCGAGGAGTCGGACGGGAAACAGCGGCGCGATCTGACCGGCCTCGAGGTGGTGACCATCGACGGGCAGGGCACCCAGGATTTCGACGATGCCCTGAGCCTCGAAGACCTGGGGGACCGTTACCGCGTAGGGGTGCACATCGTCGATGTGGCCCGTTACGTAAGGCCGGGAAGCGCCATCGACCGTGAGGCCCTGCGCCGGGCCAGCTCGATCTACATGCCGGATCTCAAGATTCCCATGCTGCCACCGGTGTTGGCCGAGGGACACTGCAGCCTGATGGCCGGCCGGCGCCGGCCGGCCATCAGCATCCTGGCGCAGGTCGCCAAACCGCCCTCGGCCCATATTCTCGACTACGAAATCGTTCCCAGCATAATCGAAGTCCGGCGCCAGTTGACCTACTTCGAGGCCAACCAGTTGATGGCCGACGAACCGGCGCTGGCCGTGCTGGCCGAGGTGGCCGCGGCTTTCCAGCGTCGCCGGCTGGACGAGGGGGCCGTGCAGATCAACCTGCCCGAAATCAACGTCTGGCTGGACGACCAGGGCCGCGTGAACGTCTCCCGGGGAAACCGCGAGAGCCCGGCCCGGATGCTGGTTTCCGAACTGATGATCATGGCCAACTGGCTCATGGCGCGCGCCCTGACCGACCACGGCATCCCGGCCGTATTCCGCTCGCAGCCCGTTCCGCGCGAACGGCTCTACCACGGGACCGAGGGCACGCTATTTCAGAACTGGATGCAGCGGCGGCTGGTGAGCCGCTTTGTGCTGGGCCACGCGGCCGAAAGCCACTCGGGGCTGGGCCTGGACGCGTACGTGACGGCCACTTCTCCGATCCGAAAGTACTTCGACCTGCTCACTCAGCGACAGGTGCGCGCCATGCTGGGTCTGGAAACGCCCAGCGGCGCGGATGAAATCGACCGCCTGATTCAGCTGCTGGAAGAGCCCATGGCCAACGTCGGCCGTGTCCAGTTCCGCCGCAACCGCTACTGGCTGCTCAAGTACCTTGAGACGATGGTGGGGCAGCGCCTGGAGGGCGTCGTGCTCTACAAGAAGCGCAACGGCTACCAGATCCTGCTGGTGGATTACATGCTGGAGGCCACCCTGCCGATTCCGGGCGGGTTCGAGTTGAAGCCAGAGGACCTGGTGCAGGTCACCCTGCAGCAGGTCAGCGCGCGTCGCGACACCCTGTCGGTGTTCCTGTCGTGAACGAAAAGCCGGCGGGCGTCCGGTATCAGCTTGACGGGGGGGGAGTCGCCGTGTCTGCGGGGGGCGGAGCGGCGCCTGTCTCCTGTCGGATAACGCGTACGATCTTGGGCTGGTAGGCGGACTTGCGGGCCATCCTGTTGCCGCGCACCTTGACGAAGGCTACGGCCGCGAAGAGGAATCCGAAGGCCAAGAGGGCCGACAGCACCGAGGGGTTCACCTGGAAACGCGGCGCCAAATTCTGTCCGATGACGGCGCCGACGATCATCCACAGGATGGGAAAGACATAGAGCAGGAAGGTGGCCTTTAGCAGGGACGACGTCTCAAAGCGTATGACCACACGGTCGCCGCTGCGGGCGTCGGCCAGGTTGATGGCCTCCACCCGCATCTCTTTTCCCTGGCTCTGGCAGGAGTCCTTTGCGCTGCAGTGCTTGCAGGCGCTGTTCTGCGTCGTCTTGACCCACGCCGTTCGGGCGCGCACGTCGGTGACGATTCCCTCTTCGGTGGCCATGGGGACGCCCTATCCGTTTGCGTTCACGCTGTGGCGGCGGCGGTTTGCGGTTCCTGCTGCGGCGCCTTTTCCTGAATCTGCACGGGCGGCTGCTGCTTGTAGCAGATCAGGCCGCACTGCAGGCAGCGCGCCGACTCGGTGCGCGCCATTTCCTCGGTGAAGCCCAGTTCCAGTTCCTCGCAGTCCGCTTCGGTGCACAGGGGCATGATCTGGCGCGGGGCGGGGTTTATACCCTCCACATGATCGATGTTCTGAATGTAACGATCGGGCGTCAGCACATTCTGCGGCAGGTCCAGATCAATGCCCTTGATGGTCTGGTGAATGGAGGCTGCGGCCCGCCGCCCGCCCCCGATAGCCCGCACGGCGGCGCTGTAGTCCGACAGCTCGTCGCCTTCGGCCAGCAGACCGATCTCCATGGAGTAGGCCGGCTTCTTGTACGGCTCGACCGTGATCCAGGTGAGGGGCCCCTCTTCCTGCGGCTGATCCTCGTCCCTGCGGGGCCGGGTGAAGATGAGCTCGGGCAGGCGGCCCGATGCCAGGAAGAGGCGATTCACTGGCAGCATCTGCTTTTCGCGGCTGGACAGGTTGACGATTTCCACCTGCTGCAGGCGGTCTCCCTCGCCGGACAGTCCAAACACGCCGTGGCCGAAGGTGACCGTCACGCCGGCGGCACGCAGCTTCTCGACCTGGGCGGCCTCCAGCGGGCTGTCCGCCTCGGCTTCGCGCAGCAGCAGGGTGATTTGTTCGGCGCCCCGCTCGCGGCAGATGTCCACCGCCCGGGCCGCGAGTCTGCCGCCGCCGGCAATGAGCACGCCGCCGCTGCAGTCGATGGCCTCCTCATCGGAACTTTCGGCGGATTTGACCAGGTCCATCAGCAGGTAGGTCCCGGGAACCGGCTGCTCATCGGCGGCTGTGGCGCCCCGGGACAGGCGGCTGTCCCAGCCGCCGGCGGCCAGGTAAACGCACTCATAGCCCTCGGACAGCAGGGAGGCAATGGTCACGTCTTTGCCCAGGGCGGTGCCGGTCCTGGCCTCCACGCCCATCTCCATGACGCCCTCGATGTCCCAGTCCAGAATCTCACGGGGCAGGCGCTCGAAGGCGATGGCCTTGCGCAGCAGGCCGCCGAGCTTGTCGGTGGCCTCGAAGAGCGTGGGGCTGTGCCCCAGGCGGGCGGTGAAAAAGGCCGCCGAGAGGCCCTCCACGCCGCCACCAATGACGGCCACGCGGTGACCGGTTTCCGGGGCCTTGTAGGGCTGCACGCGTTCGCCGCGCTCCTTTTCGTAGTCGGCCACGAAGCGTTTCAGGAAGTTGATGGCCACCGGTTCGTCGGCCAGGCCGCGACGGCAGTCAAACTCACAGGGGCGCGGGCATATGCGGCCGATGACGGTCGGAAACGGCAGGCGTTCCTTGATGACCTGCACGGCGCGGTGGTAGTCGCCCAGGTAGATCTGGCGGATGTACTCGCAGATGTCGATCCCCGCCGGGCAGGTGCGCTGGCAGGGGGTGGTGCAATCATCGGTGGTGTACTCGCGGATGATGCGGCGTGTGACCGAGGACAGCGTGATGATGTGTTTGGGGCAGGCGCGCTCGCAGGCGCCGCAGCCCGTACAGCGCTCCTCGTTGACGACCGGCAACCCGTTTTCACCCATGGACAGGGCCCCGAACTGGCAGGCCCTTACACAGCTTCCCAGACCGATGCAGCCGATGGAACAGACCTTCATGCCGCCGCTCAGCAGGGTGGCGGCGCGGCAGTCACGGATACCGTCATAGATGAACTTGGTTTCGGCTTCCTCGACGTTGTAGGTGCACCCCGGCCGGGCGATGTCCGGCTCCTTGGCCTCGATGGATGCGCCGATGATGCCGGCAATGATCTCGGCCACGTCCGGACCGGCGGCCACACAGGAGTTGGGCGACGATTTGCCCGCCACGATGGCTTCGGCGTTGGCGCTGCAGCCCGGATATCCGCAACCGCCGCAGTTGGCGCCGGGAAGCGCTTCGTCAACGGCCACGATTTTGGGATCCACGTAGACGTAGAAGATCTTTGACGCCACAGCCAGCCCGACGCCGACAATCAGCCCGATACCTCCCATGATGATCACCGCTGTCAACATGATCCGCTGCTCCTTGAAATGGTTTCCGGTTCCCGGTTGACGATTTTTCGGTTCGCTTGCGTTACCACGAGCCGTCCAGCCCGCGCAGCCCGTTGATGTAAAGTCTGCCGCTGGCCACGAAAAGCGAGTAGCGGGTGCTCAGCAGCGGCAGCTTCCAGTCTTTGGCCCGTGCCACCGTCCGGTCATCGGGGCGTTTGCCCCGAACGAAGACGATGGCACCCACGCCGGCGATGCGCGCGGTCTGCAGGGGCTGTTCGGTGGTCAGGCCCGTAAGCAGGACCGATCCCTGGGCCACGGCGGCGAGCACATCCTCCATCAGGTCGGCGCCCCCGGCAGCCATGACGGTCTTGTCCAGCTGGGATTCTCCGGCGAGCACTTCGGCCTTCAGGATCTCTTTGATTTCTGAGAGTTTCATCGGTTCGGTCCGTCGGATGATATGGCGTGATACGCCCGCCGGAAAAAGATTCCCGCCGACCCTTCGAAAATGGGCGTCCTGAGCCAATTAACCTCTCATAATGATGAAAAAAAGTCAATGACGAGATGGCCAAAAAATATCGGAGTATGAATGCGCCGGGAGCGGCCGCATTGGCGGTTGACGCCGGCCGTCGGTTTTCCTAAACTGACCCTTTCGTTAATCCCGGCAGGCGATAGGCCTGTACGCAGCGCCACGTGCCGTCCGGGGGCGACACAGGAGGATGTCATGACACGAACCAGAACCCAGGCCATCGAGGCGGCCGCCTTCATCCAACGCTGGAGCGATGGCCTGTCGCCCGCCGTGGGCCTGCTGACCGGCACGGGGCTGGGATCGCTGACCGATTTTCTGGAGGACCGCCGTGAGATGCCTTACGGCCGCATTCCCCACTTTCCGGCGTCCACCGTTGAGAGCCACAGCGGAACCCTGGTGGTGGGCACCTGGCGGGGACGCGGCGTAGCGGCGCTGCAGGGGCGGTTTCACCTCTACGAGGGGTATGACCCGCGCGAGGTGACCTTTCCTGTTCGCGTACTCCAGGAACTGGGGGTGGGCGTGCTGTTGCTGACCAACGCGTCCGGCGGGCTGAACCCGCATTTTTCCAGCGGCGATCTGATGCTCATCGAGGACCACGTCAACCTGACCGGGGAAAATCCGCTGGTGGGCCCCAACGAAGACCGCTGGGGGCCGCGTTTTCCGGACATGTCGGCGGTTTACGATCGGCCGCTGGCAGAGCGCGTCCGGCGTGCGGCCAAGCGGCGCGGCATCGCCCTGCAGCGGGGCGTCTACGCCGGACTCAAGGGCCCCAGCCTGGAGACCCCGGCGGAAGTTCGTTTCCTGCGCACCATCGGCGCCGACGCGGTGGGCTTCTCCACGGTCCAGGAGGCCATCGCGGCCGTGCATGCCGGCATGCGCGTGGTGGGATTGTCCACCATCACCAATGTGCACCGGCCCGAAGACCCCCGGCCGGCCGACCTGCAGGACATCATCGACCAGGCCAACCGTACCGTTCCGGTGCTGAAAACCCTGGTCGGGGACCTCATCGGAGGGCTGGATGGATAACCCCCAAGCCGTAGACCTGGTGGTGGAAAACGGCCGCGTGCTGACCCTGGACGCGGATTTTACGATCCTGGACGACGGGTACGTGACCGTTCGGGACAGCCGTATCGTGGCGGTCGGCGACCGCTCGCAGCACAAGCCTCCCCCGGCCGCAGAGCGCGTCGACGCCCGCGGCGGCTTGATTATGCCGGGGCTGATCAATTGCCACACGCATGCCGCCATGACCTGCCTGCGGGGACTGGCCGACGACCTGCCGCTGATGGACTGGCTCAACGACCATATCTTTCCGGCCGAGGCGCGGCTGGACGCCGAGAAGATCTACCAGGGTGCCCTGCTGGCCTGTGCCGAAATGCTGCTTTCGGGCACCACTTGCTTTTGCGACATGTACCTCTTCGAGCAGTCCGTGGCGCAGGCGGCGGCCGATGCCGGCATGCGTGCCGTGGTGGGGGAGGTGCTCTACGATTTTCCTTCGCCCAACTACGGTCCTGTCGACCGGGGGCTGAAATACACCGAGGAGCTCATCGGCCGCTGGAAAAACCACCCCCTGGTGTCGGTTGCCGTGGAGCCGCACTCCACCTACCTGTGCGCCCCGGAACTGCTGCGCGAAACCTTCGCCATCGCCCGGCGGCACGATGTCCCCTGGGTGATTCACCTCTCCGAGACCTGCAGCGAGGTGCGGCAGGTTCGCGAAAAACACGGCCGCACACCGGTGGGGCTGCTGGCGGACCTGGGCCTGCTGGCGCCCCGGACGGTGGCCTGCCACTGCGTGGAGCTCGACGACGAGGACATCGCTCTGCTGCGCCAGGGCGATGTCAAGGTGGCCCACAACCCCGAGAGCAACATGAAGCTGGCCTCGGGCATCGCGCCCGTGCCCCGGCTGCAGCAGGCCGGGGTGTGCGTGGGCCTGGGGACCGACGGCTGCGCCAGCAACAACGACCTGGACATGTTTTCCGAGATGGGGTCGGCGGCCCGCCTGCACAAAGTGGCGGCCCTGGACCCCACCGTGGTGAGTGCCCGCACCGCCATCCGCATGGCCACCAGCGAGGCCGCCCGGGTGTTGGGGCTGGCGGAACACATCGGGTCGCTGGAGGCCGGCAAACAGGCCGACATCATTGTCATCGACACCCGCCGGCCGCATCTGACGCCCATGTACCACCCGGAATCGCACCTGGTGTACGCCGCGCGCGGCAGCGACGTGGCGGCCGCCATCGTCGCCGGAAGAGTGGTCATGCAGGACGGGCGCATCGCCACCATGGACGTGGCGGATGTCATGGCGGGTGTCGTGCGCATCGCGAAGGAACTGCGGTGATCGCCGAAACACTCATCGAAAACGCCGTCATCATCACGGTCGACCCGCGTATGGGGGTTCTCGAACGCGGCTTCGTGGCGGTGTCGGACGGAATCATCGCGGCCCTGGGAAACGGGTCTTCCGCCGAGGCCGGTGTGACGGCCCGGCTTCGCCTGGATGCCGGCGGGGGCCTCGTCATGCCGGGGCTGGTCAACGGCCACACCCACCTGCCCATGGTGCTCTTCCGGGGACTGGCCGACGACCTGGCATTGCAGGACTGGCTCTCCGGGTTCATCTTTCCCGCCGAGCAGCGCCATATCACCCACGCCAGCGTGCGCGCGGCTACGCGCCTGGCCTGCGCGGAGATGCTGCTGTCGGGCACCACCACCTGCTGCGACGGCTATTTTTTCGAGGACGACGTAGCGGGCGTGCTGTCGGACGGCGGCGTGCGGGCCGTGGCCGGACAGGGCGTCATCGATTTCCCGGCCCCGGGCGTGCCCGATGCCTCCCGCAACGTGGCCCACGGCGCGGCTTTTCTGGACCGTCGGGATCGCTTCGGCGCCATGGTGGCCCCCTCACTGTTCTGCCACTCGCCTTACACCTGCAGTGCACGGACCATTCGCGCCGCCAAGGCGGCCGCCGACCGCCGGGGTGCCCTGCTGCAGATCCACGTGGCCGAGACCCGCGGGGAAGGGGCGCAGATCCGGGAGGCGGGGGGGCGCTCCCCGGTGGCCTACCTGGAGCGCCTGGGCGTGCTGGACGAGCGTACCCTGCTGGTTCACTGCGTGTGGGCCGACAGGCGCGACGTGGAGACCATCGCCGCTTCGGGTGCCGCCGTGGTGCACTGTCCGCAAAGCAACATGAAGCTGGCTTCGGGGGTGGCGCCCCTGCCGGAGCTGCTGGCTGCCGGCATCCCCACGGCCCTGGGCACCGACGGCTGCGCCAGCAACAACGACCTGGACATGTTTGCCGAGATGGACACGGCGGCCAAACTGCACAAGGCCTTTCGCGGGGACCCCACGGTGACCGATGCGGCCGCGATCCTGCGCATGGCCACCCTGGGCGGGGCCGAGGCGCTGCAGATGGCGGAGCGCATCGGTTCGCTGG
>JAMOVG010000103.1 GCA_027061725.1 Desulfobacteraceae bacterium | reverse complement strand
TTTTTCCCCAGCCAGCGGGTGAAGCGGGACAGGCTGATGATGTGGCAGCCCTTGTTGTCCAGGGCCTTGGGGGTCAGCGGCAGCGCGAAAGCCTTCTTGGCGGTCAGGAAGTAGAATTCGTCCTTTTCCACCGTGGCTTCCACCGGGCATCCCTCGGCCAGGTAGTCGGGCAGCAGTTCCGCCAGGGCCCTGGGGTTGAGCACCGCACCGCTGACGGCGTGGTCGCCCAGGTTGGCGCCCTTTTCGATCAGGGCCACCTCCGGCTCCAGGTTTCGCTCCCGGGCCAGCTGCATCAGGCGGATGGCGCCGGCCAGACAGGCCGGTCCGCCGCCTACGAAGAGGACGTCGAAAGGGATGGACTCGTGTTCGGTCATCGGTTGCCTCGGTTTTACCGCACCGGCGGCGCGGCATTTGGTTTCAGGAGTTTTTCAGCTTTTTGACCTCTTCGGTGATCCTGGGCACCACCTCGAACAGGTCCCCCACGATGCCGTAGTCCGCCTTGGCGAAGATGGGCGCTTCGGCGTCCTTGTTGACGGCCACGATGACTTTGGAGGAGGACATGCCGGCCAGGTGCTGAATGGCGCCGGAGATGCCGCAGGCCACGTAAAGGCTGGGAGAGACCACCTTGCCGGTCTGGCCCACCTGGTCTGAGAAGGGCCGCCAGCCCTCGTCCACGGCCGAGCGGGAGGCTCCCACGGCAGCCTCCAGTTCGGCGGCCAGAGCTTCAACGACCGAGAAGTCCGGGCCGCCCATTCCACGCCCGCCGGAAACCACGATGTCGGCCTCGGTGATGTCGACCTTGCCGGTTTCCATCTTCTTTTCGATAAAGCGGATGCGCGGCTCCCCGGCGTCAACGGCGACGGTCTCCAGCTTGCCCTCGCCGGCGGTTTTTTCGACCGCCATGGCGTTGGGGCGGATGGTCACCAACTGCGGGCTGCCGGACAGGCGCACGTCGGCCAGAATCTTGCCGCCGTACATGTAGCGCGAAGCCATCAGCTGTCCGTCCTCCAGCGCCAGGGCCACACAGTCCGTGGCCAGGGCGGCATTGAGCCGCGCCGACAGGCGTGCCATGAGGTCCTTGCCCTGGGTGGAGGCGCCCGTGATCACGATGGCCGGGCTTTCCGAGTCGATGACCCCGGCGCACACCCCGGCATAGGCCTCGGTGGTGTACTCGGCCAGGGTGTCGTCATCGGCCGCCAGGATACGGTCGGCGCCGTATTCGCCGGCGCCGGCGGCAAGCTCGGTGATGCCGCTGCCCAATACCAGGGCTGTCAGGCTGCCGCCCAGTGCCGCCGCCAGTCGCTTGCCCTCGCTCAGAATTTCATAGGTGACTTTGCGAAAATGATCTCCCGCTTGCTCGGTTATGGCTAATACATTCTGCGACATGATAGAAAAAATCTCCTTCACTTTGTACCTTTGTGCCGTTGGCCCTGTGCCCCCCTGTTATGTTGCGGAGCCGGTCAAGGCGCTGAACTTCCCGACAGGCTTTGCAGGGCGGAAAACTAGATCACCTTGGCCTCTTCGTGCAGCAGCCGCACCAGTTCGGCGGCCTTGGCAGCCGCGTCATCACCATCGATGATGCGTCCACCCGTGCGCTCGGGGGGCAGCCGCATGGCCTGGATGCGGACCAGCGGCTGGCTGAAATCGCCGGCGTCCAGTCCCAGATCGGCCAGGGTCTTGGTGTCCAGCGGTTTTTTCTTGGCCTTCATGACGCCCGGCAGGGAGGCGTAACGCGGCTCGTTGAGCCCCCGCTGGGTGGTGAAGAGCATAGGCAGGGGGGACTCCAGCACCACCGTGCCGCCTTCCACTGTGCGGTGGCAGCGGATGGTGCCGTCGTTGATTTCTTCCTGGATGACCAGGGTGATGCTGGGAATGTTGAGCAGCTCGGCCACGGCCGGGCCCACCTGGAAGTTTTCATCGTCCACTGCCCGCTGGCCGGCGATGATCAGGTCGTAGGGCAGCTGGCCCACGGCGGCGGCCAGGATGCGCGCCGCTCCCAGACCGTCGGCCGCCAGGGCCGCCGGGTCGTTGATCAGCACGCCCTTGTCGGCTCCCATGGCAAGGGCCGTACGGATGGCCTCAACGGCCTTGTCGGGCCCGATGGTGACGATGGTCACCGTGCCGCCCTGGGCTTCACGGATGCGCAGGGCCTCCTCCACCGCGAACTCGTCGTAAGGGTTGATGACCCAGTTGAGGTCATCGGTCTTGATGGACACGCCGTCGTCGGCTATAGCCACCAGCGAGTCGGTGGCTGGCACCTGTTTCAGCAGGACGATAATTTCCACGTTTCCTCCTTTTTCCTGATGCGTTGATGCGTGCAGCTGAGATGGCACCCCTGACGTGCGGGGGGTGTGGCTGTTTCCGGTTGCAGATGTGCGTATAACAGCCAGGGTGCCGGAATTCAAGAAGTTTTCTGGTGTCCGGCGTGTCCGTGTACGCAGCCCGCAGCCACTCTCCGGCCGGTTGCCGGGCCTGCCGGCGGCACCGCGGGCGGGTCAGGAAACGACGTGCACGATTTCCGAGGCGTGCACCAGCCGGACCTTCTGGCGCATGCGCGGCAGCTCCTGCTTCAGAACGCGGTAGGTCACTTCGTGGGGGTGACCGATGCCCACGGCGACACCGTATTTGCGGGCGTAGCGCACCAGTCGGCGGATCTGCCGGCGAATCGTTTCGGGATCCTGGGTGTGGTCCAGAAACACCTTGCGCTGGGCGAAAGGCACCTTGAGCAGCCGGGCCGACGAGCGGCATACCGTCTCCTTGGTGGTGCGGCTGTCGATGAAAAAATAGCCTCGTTTTTTGAGGATGGTGAAGATCTGGTTCATCTGGTCCGAACGGGCGGTCATCTTGGAGCCCATGTGGTTGTTGACGCCCTGGATGCCGGGCACCTGGTCCAGGTCCCTGTTGAGCTGGGCAATGAGCTGGTCCGGCGTCATGCTGGTGAGCAGGCTGCCGGGACCGGGCTTGACGTGCGGATACTCGTTGGGCTCCATAGGCAGGTGGAGCATCAGCCCCAGGCCGTGTTTGCGGGCCATTTTGGCGATGGCGCGGCGATACGGGGCGTATGGGAAGATTGACAGGGTCAGGTTTTTGTCCAGGCGGATGAATTTCTCGGCCATGGCGCGGTCGTAGCCCACGTCGTCGATGATGATGGCTACTTCAGGACGCCCCTTGGGCGGTACCTTGGGCCGTTTTATCGGCGGCGGGGGCGGCAGTTCCTCCTTGGGGTAGATTTCATAGATCGGCGGCTTGAGCGATGGGGCTGCCGTAGACTGGGCGGTTTTTTGGGAGGCGGCGGATTTTTTCCGAACCGGTGTCCCTGCGTGTGGCTTTGCAGTGTGCCCCTTCACCGGCGCCTTGGGGGGAGGCGGACGTCGGGCAACCGGCTTTTCTTTGGCCGGCGGGCTGGCCGGCGGTGCCTTCAGGAGGTGGTTGAGCACCAGCGCCGCCGACGCCACCACCATCACCATGAGGGCCATCCCGACGGCCGTCTTGATCAGGTTGGCCCGCAGCGAAGGTTTGCGGGGTCGCCGTCTTTTGGTCCTGGTTTTCGGCCGGGCCTTGGTTCGGGTCCGGGTTTTGGGCTTCGCCCTGGACCGGGTTGGTTTTTTGGGCATGGTTGTCTGTAGAATCGCGGGTCGGCGCCGGGCATGGGCTGCGCCGGCCGGGAGAATTGGCGGTCAAAAAGCGCTGCACGGGCGCCTCCGGCCGGAGGCAACCGTGCAGCGCTGGCGATTATTTCCGGATGTGTCCGAAGATGTCGAAGCTCACCAGGACATCCAGCGCGCGGGTGATCTGGTTGTCGGACCGCAGTCGCTTCATGGACAGGGTGCCGTCGGTCAGTTCCTTCTGCTTTTTCTTTTTGCCGGATTTCCGGGTGGATTTGTTCTTATCCGCCTTTTCTTTTTTCGCCTTGGGCGGCGGCTCCGCCTCCAGGTGGTTGCGAAGGTCTTTTTCCTTCAGGTGCTTGGGCCGTTTTTTCTTTTTTTCTTTTTCGCTCGGCCGTTTGAATTCAACCACGATGTCGGGCTCGATGCCTTTGGCCTGGATGGAACGGTCATTGGGCGTGTAGTAGCGGGCGATGGTCAGCTTGATGCCGTACCCGTCGCGCAGCGCTTCCACGTTCTGGACGGAACCCTTGCCGAAGGAGGTCGTCCCCATGATCAGCGCACGCTTATGGTCCTGGAGGGCTCCGGCCACGATCTCCGAAGCGCTGGCGCTCCCGCCGTTGATCAGTACGACGATGGGAAAGTCGTACCCGGGCGGTCCGGGGTGGGCCTTGAACACCTTGGTGTTGCGCTTGAGCCGTCCCTTGATGGACAGGATCTTGCCGCTGTCCAGAAACAGGTCGGACACGTCAATGGCCTGGTTCAGCAGACCGCCGGGATTGTCGCGCAGATCCAGGATGAGTCCCTTGAGCAGCTTGCCGTCCGGTTCCATTTTTCGGATGGCTTGCTTGAGGTCGGCGGTGGTGTTTTCACGGAAATTGGTGATCCAGACATAACCGAATCCGGGCTTGAGCAGGGCCCAGCGGACGCTTTCGATAGGAATCACATCGCGCACCAGGGTGAAATCCATGGGGTCGGCGATGCCCTCCCGGCCGATGGTCACGGTCACTTTGGTGCCTTTGGGACCGCGGATGCGGTTGACGGCGTCCCTGAGATCCTTGACGGTTTCGCCGTCCACCTTGAGGATGCGGTCACCGGCCTTGATGCCGGCCCTGTAAGCCGGTGTGCCGTCGATGGGCGAGATGACGGTGATGAAGCCGTCACGCATGGTGATGCTCACTCCGATGCCGGTGAATTCCCCCTGGGTGTCCAACTGCAGCTCCTTGAAGGCCTCCGGCGGCAGAAGGGTGGAGTGGGGGTCAAGTCCCTGGAGCATGCCCTGGATGGCGTTTTCGATCAGCTTCTTGCCGTCGACCTCGTCGACGTAGTTTCTCTCCACGAGTTCGAGAACATCGGTGAAGAGCTTGAGCCCCTTGTAGGTTTCGTCGTCACTGGCCGTCAGGTTGGGGTCGACGCCCGTCCAGACGCTCCAGACGATCACGGCGACGATCATCAGCGACCAGATTTTAAGCCTGTGTTTGGTGCCACGCGTCATACATTTTCTCCTTCGGGCCATTTTCGGGAAAGACGCAGCCTTTCCGAAAACGGACCATTCTGAAATAACTTTTAAACGACCCCCTTGCCAACCCACTTGCGGGGGTCGACAGGTTTGCCGTTGCGTCGAATCTCAAAATACAGCATCGGCCCCTGCAGCGAACCGGTATCGCCGACCGTTGCGATGACCTCTCCGCGTTCTACCCGGTCTCCGGTCTGTTTGAAGAACTCGTCGATATGGGCGTAGACGGAATAGAAGTGGTTGCCGTGGTCGATGATGATGACGTTGCCGTATCCCTTGAACCACTGTGCGAACAGCACCACCCCGGCGGCCACCGAGCGGATCGGGGCACCCCTTTCGGCCCGGATGTCGATGCCGTTGCGATAGCTCTCAAAGTGAAGCTGCGGGTCTCGATACGGTCCGAAGCGGCCTATTATCTTACCTTTTACCGGTATATTTGGCAAGCTTTTATGTGCATGCCCGTTGCGGCGGGAAGACGTCGGGGGCGGTGCCGCGCCAGACGTCGCCGGGACGGATGCTTTTTTCACGAGCGACTTGAGTTTGCGGTCCAGGCGCCGGGCCGATAGCGTGAGCTCCTCGAGGGCGGCCAGTTCGAGGGACTTGCGCGAGCGGATCTCGGCCAGCCTCCGGCGTCGCTGCTGCTGCCGGCGGGTGAGTTTGGCCAGCTGGTCACGGGCCGCCCTTTCCAGCCGTTTCTTTTCGGCCAATTGCCGGCGGCGGGTCGTGATCAGTTCCTGCTGGCGGGTCTTGTCAGCGGCCAGCCCGGCGATCACCTCCTGATCCCGGTGCAGGATTTCCTGCAGCGCTCGCCGCCGCAGTTGCAGCGTGTAAAACGAGTCGGCCGACGCCAGCAGTTCGATCCGGCCCAGCCGTTCAAGCTTGTAAAGCGCCGTCAGGCGTGCGGCGGCATACTTCTCCTCCTCGGCGATGCGCCGGTTGAGTGACCGCAGGCGGCGGTTCGACCGCGCAATGGCCTTGTCGAGCTGCCTGAGCTGGGCCTGCAGGCGGCGGCGTTGCCGGCGCAGGCGGTCGATTTCACGGTCCATGCGGTCCAATTCGGAGAGCACGCCGGTTTCGCGTGCCCGGATTTCCGAAACCGCCCGTCGCTTCCTGCGGATGTTGCGGCGGACCTTGCGGGACTGCCGCCGGAGGCCTTCGGCGGTGGACCGGTTCGCGGCTTCGACGCGAACGTATGCGGGGCGCTTGTAGAGATACCCGAGGGTTTTTCCCCGGCGCACCTTGAGCCATTGCCCCTGGTCCGCGATGACATCCACGCGGGTCCCCCTTTTCAGGGTGGCCAGCACACGGGCCTTCCGGCTGGGTTCGGCCCGCAGATGCAGGGCGTCGGCCGTCACCACGGCCGTGCGGGCGGCCGCCGATCCGCAGAGCACGAGCAGCAGCGCCCAGGCGGCCAGGGCCGGCAGCAGCCTTCGGTTTTTGCGTTGTTCAGGCATTACCCGTTTTCCTGCAGCCTGGAAAACTGTTTCAGCGAGAGAAAACATCCCAACCACCCCGCCAGGGTGCTCCCGAGCAGAAGAGCGCCGATCTCGGCCGGCGACAGGAAACGGGGGCTGAAGGCACCGGCCAGGCCGGCATGGCGGAAACCGCCGGCGACGTACAGATAGGCCAGGTACAGCACCGTCACCCCCAGCGCGCCGCCCAGTGCGCCCTGCAGGATGCCCTGCAGGTAAAAGGGCATGCGGATGAACCGTTCGGTGGCGCCCACCAGGCGCATGATATCGATTTCATCGCGGCGGCTGTAGAGCAGCAGGCGCACGGTGTTGGCCACGATGAAGATGCCGGCCGCCAGGAAGAGCCCCCCCATGGTGTAGCCGATCATCCGCAGCAGGCGGGTGACGTCGGCAAAGCGTGCCAGCCACTGCTGGCCGTACTCCACGTCGGAGACGCCCGGGACGGACCGGATGGTCGTTGCGATTTCCTGCAGCCCCTGCGGGGATGCGGCGCCCACCGCAACACGCAGTTCGAATGCGTCCGGCAGGGGGTTTTTGCGCAGGGTGGCAAAGATGGAGGCCTGCCCCGGAAGGGCCCGGCGCAATTGCTGCAGGGCCTTGTCTTTGGAGATGTACCGGACCTCCGAAATATCCGGCAGCTTTGCCAGGGTTTGCTGCAGGTCGCGGCGTCGGGCGTCATCCAGGCCCTCCTGCAGGTAGACCATCATGCGCACGCCCCTACGCCAGGAGTCCAGCAGTTCGCCGGTGTTGGCCGCAAAGAGCAGAAAGGCGCTGACGATCAGCATGGACAGGGCCACCGTGATCACCGTGATCAGGTTGAGAAACTTGTGGCTGCTCAGATCCAGCCAGGTGCGCCGCATCAAGGCTCTCATGGGGCCTCCCGGGCGGCGGGCGTGGCAAGGCGTCCGTCCTGAAGCGCGATCACGCGCCGCCGGCTGCGGCGGATCATTTCACGGTCATGGGTGGCCACGATCACCGTGCCGCCGCGGGCGTGAAAGTCCTCCAGCAGGCCGATGATGATCGCAGCGGAATCGGGGTCCAGGCTGCCGGTGGGTTCGTCGGCCAGGATGATCTGCGGGCCGCCCACCATGGCCCGGGCCACGGCCACTTTCTGCTGTTCTCCGCCGGAAAGGCTGGGGGGCAGGACATCGGCCTTTTTCTCCAGGCCCACGCTGCGCAGCATGTGGCGCACCTTCTTGCCGATCAGGGCTGATCGTTCGCCGGCGGCTTCCAGCACCAGGGCGATGTTGTAGAATACGCTTCGCGAGGCGATGAGCTTGTAATCCTGGAAAATGATGCCGAAGCGGCGGCGCAAGTAGGGGATGCGTTTGCGTGGAATGCGGGCCAGGTTCATGCCATCGACCAGGATCTGCCCGGCCGAGGCCGGGGTTCCCAGGTAGAGCAGTTTGAGCAGGGTGGACTTGCCCGCGCCGCTGGGCCCGGTGACAAAGACGAATTCACCACGTCCGAACGTCAGGCTGATGTCCGCCAGAGCGCTTTTGGACCCGTAGTGCTTGTGAACGTGAAACAGGCGAATGATGGGATCGTCGGCCACGGCCGTATCTGTCTCGTGCGCCTCCCCCTGAAGGCCGGTCGCAAATCCGACGGGGCGTTGACCGGGGGGGCGTCAGCTGGTATGGTGCCTGTCGGCAGGGAGTGCTGTCTCCAGTTTTCCTTGCGGAAACCTCCACTGAATCCCATTAACCAGGCTTCTTCCATTCAGTGGGGGTTTTTCTATCGGAAATCTGTGTTACAATCAAGCCATAAGGTGCGGAACCGGAGGACAATCGCAGGTAACGCCTGGTAAGGTTGATGCCGGGGCCCTTCATGGGTTGGGTGGCCCGGCGGTCCGGAGAGGGCGGATTGCACAAACCCCGAAACGGCGTGGCAGGTGATCTATGAAAGAGGAACTGATCGGGATCCTTTGTGAGAAGTCGGTCAAATATAGCCAGGAGCCGGCATTTCGGCTGGTGTCGGGGCGCATGAGCCGTTTTTACGTCAACTGCAAGCCCACCACCCTGAGTCCGCGGGGTATGTTTCTGGCGGGACATCTGGTCCTGAAGGCCATCGCGGGCAGCGGTGTGAGTGCCGTGGGCGGCCTGACTTTTGGGGCCGACCCCATTGCCGTGGCCACCGCCTTCGCTTCGGAAATCGAGGGGCGTCCCGTCAAGGCCTTTTCCATCCGCAAGTCGCGCAAGGATCATGGTATCATCCGCTGGATCGAGGGCGACGTCTCGCCGGGCGAGGCCGTGGCTGTCATCGACGATGTGGCGACCACCGGAGGATCCACCATCAAGGCCATCGAGCGCGCCCGGGAAGAGGGCCTGTCGGTGCGGCGGGTGGTGATCCTGGTGGATCGGCAGGAAGGCGGACTGGACAACATTCGGGAGCATGTGGCCGACGTGACGGCGCTGATCACCCGGGAGGAACTGCTGACGCGAATGGGTGTCCACGGCGGTTGATCCTGCGCGGGCTTCTCCCCTGCGACCGTCCCGGGAGGCCTTTCGGGTGCCCGTATGCTTTTTCAGCGGGCAGGTGCGCCGTCGGACGACACTTGCGGTTCAGGTCCCAAACAGGGGGTCAGGGGCGGTAGGTGGCGCAGGCATCGTCGGATTCCCAGGCGGTCACGCTGCAAACCCGCACGTGAGCATCCTGGATGGCCCGCTGGAGCCGGACGGCCACGTAATGGGCGATGTTTTCGGAAGACGGCGGGTATCCGTCCCCGAATTGCTCCAGTTCGTTCAGGAACTTGTGATCCAGCTCCTTCATGATGCCTCTAACGTGCCGCTTGATGATGCCGAAATCGATGAGCACACCGGCATCGTCCAGGTGATCCCCCTCCACGCAAACCTCCACTTTCCAGTTGTGCCCGTGGAGGTTTTCGCACTTGCGGGCCACCTCCAGCTGATGGGCGGCGGCAAAGTGGGTCAGCACTTTCAGTTCGTACATGTCGCATTTCCGTTTTCCTGCTCAGGCCGTTTCGGCGACGCCGGCGGTACCCTTGAGGATGTTCTTCAGTTTGGTGGTCAGTTTGGCGGCCTCGAGTTTTTTAAACTCCTGCAGCAGTGCTTCCTGCTTTTTGGTCAGGTGGGTCGGCGTGCGCACGGAGACCTGGATGATCTGGTCCCCGCGGGTGCCGTTGCGCAAGGACGGGATGCCCTCGTGACGGAAACGGAACAGGTGTCCCGGCTGGGTTCCCTTGGGAATTTTCAGCTTTTTCTTACCGTTCAGGGTAGGCACCATGATCTCGTCGCCCAGGGCGGCCTGGATAAAGGAGATGGGCACCTCGCAGTAGATGTCGTTGTCGCGGCGCTGAAAAAAATTGTGGGGCTTGACGTGGATGAAGACGTACAGGTCCCCTGGCGGGCCGCCGTAATGCCCCGGCTCTCCCTCGCCTGCCAGCCGCAGGCGGGATCCGTTGTCCACGCCAGCCGGAATCTTGACGGCCACCCGTTTCTGTTCGCGCACCTGCCCCGACCCGCGGCACCGGCTGCAGGGATCGGTGATGATGCGTCCCGCCCCTCCGCAGTGGCGGCATGTGGTTCTGAGGGTGAAGAAACCTTGGGTCTGGGTGACCTGCCCGCTGCCCTGGCAGTGGGGGCACGTCTGTGGCTGGGTACCCGGTTCGCAGCCGTCGCCGTTGCACTCCGGGCAGGTGATCATCTTCTCTATGTCGATATGGGTTTCCTTGCCAAAGGCGGCTTCCATGAAGGTCAGGGTCAGGTCATAGCGCAGATCGTTGCCGCGACGCGCCCGGCTGCGGGAACGGCGACCCGAACCGAAGCCGAAAAGATCCTCGAAGATGCCGCCGAAGCTCGAGAAGATGTCGTCGAAACCGGCGAATCCGGAAAAACCGGTTCCCTCCAGCCCCTCGTGCCCGTACTGGTCGTAGATCTGGCGCTTCTGGGGATCGCGCAGCACTTCGTAGGCTTCGGCCGCTTCCTTGAATCTTTCCTCGGCCTCGGGGTCGTCCGGGTTTTTGTCGGGGTGGTATTTGAGGGCCAACTTGCGGTAGGCGGCCTTGAGCTCCCGTTCCGTGGCGTCCCTTCCGATTCCCAGAATTTCGTAGTAGTCACGTTTGTTGCTGGCCATTTAACTTCCTGATTTCATTACATCCTGAGGTGCGTCCGGCGTTTGCTGCGGCACGCCGGAGGCAAAAGATCGTTTGATGAGTAAAACTAATGCAGGTTGACTGCTTGTCAACACGGGCGGCTGGGGCTGGACAGGACGGAAAAAGGGGGTGGCCCCGGCGGCATGTCTGCCGGCCGCCGGGGAAGGCGTTTCACAGCAGGGACGAACGACGGCGCTGGCGTTTGGCGCTGAAGCCGATGATGAACCCCACCAGCAGCACCCCGGCTCCGCTCAGAAACCATCGGATGTTCTGGTGAAACTCCAGCTTGGACAGCTCGGACTCCAGCCTTTCGGCTTTGGAGGTCTGCTCCGCCAGGCGGGCGGCGGTTTTCTCGTATTTTTCCTTGACCGCCAGAAACTCAGCCGATTCGCTTTTCAGCTTCTGGTAGGTTTTGTTGAGTTCGTCGAAAGCCCGGGTCTTTTCGGCCAGCTGGGTGCTAAGTTCCTCGTTCTTGGCCTTGAGTTCGGTGTTTTCTTTGGCCAGGGTCTCGGCGCGCTGGCGCAATTCATCGTATTTCTTCTGCAGCCGGTCGAGCTTGATGCTCTTGGGGGTCTCGGTGGTCAGAAAGCGGCTCACCACCCAGCCCTCCTTGCCTTCCGGCGTGCGCACTTTGGTCCACTGCCCGTTCTCGCTGAGAACCTCCACCTTCATGTTGGACGGCAGCATGGCGATGATCTTGCGGCCCGTCCCCGGTCCCGTCCGCAGGGTGATCTCCATCAGGTCCGAAATGTAGCGGGTTTCACCGGTCAGGCCGGGGACAGCCAGCAACACGATCAGCAGCGCCGCCAGAGCAAAGCGTTTCATGGTGGTTCCTCTTTCGTTGAAAGCCGTGGGTTTCGGTTATTCGGATGATCCGGATGACAGTGCGGCGGTATTGTGTGTTCAAAGGCCGGGATCTGTCAATGATTTCTTTGAAATTTAGGTTGAAAAACGGAACGAATGTGTTAGTTTTGATAATGATTACAGACAGGCAACGGCGGGGGGTGACCGGCAGGTGCCGGATCCACCCGCCGGGGACGGGCACCAGGGACCCGCAATGGAGACGCCATGATTGCATTCGATCTGCAGTGTGCCAACGGACACACCTTCGAGGGATGGTTTGAAGACGCGGATGCCTATGAAAAGCAGAGAAAAGAGGGGTTGATCAACTGTCCGGTGTGCAGCGACGTTTCGATCGCCCGAATTCCATCCACATTCGCCATCAAGAACGCCTCCGCTTCGCCGGCGGGCGAAATTCCCGATCACCAGGTGGCGCTGATGGCGCTCAACCAGAAAATTTCGGAGTACGTTGAAAAGAATTTTGATGACGTGGGGACGGATTTTGCCTCCGAGGCTCTTAAAATTCATTACGGTGTCGCCGAACCGCGCAACATTCGGGGCGTCAGCAGTGAAGCCGAGGAAAAGACGCTGCGGGAAGAAGGCGTGGAATTTTTCAAGATTCCCCTCGCCACCGCCCCGCAGCGCAAGACGCACTGAAGCGAGGGTTCGCCAGGAAACGATTTCACCAGATCCGCGAGTGCAGCGGATTCTTTTTTTTGGAAGAACGAGGGAGGCCGACCGAAATGATCAATCCTGAAAAGCTGCTTGCCGGTATGCTGAAGGGCAACAGCCGGTCCATTGTCCCGGGAATCGGCGGTAGTATTGGGCTGGGATTGCTGGGCGTTGCAATGGAGGCGGTGGAGCATTATTTGAAACAGAAGCCTCCGGCCCCACCGGCTAGAGGGGGACGATCAGTGATGCCGCCGCCCCCGCCGGGAACGCAGGGCGGGCCCCCATCTCCGGGGGCGCCCGCCGTACCGCCGCCACCCCCATCTTCGCCTCCGGCCGCGCCGCCGTCATCGACAGCCGGGCAAAACACCGGGGGCGCCCAAAGCGATGCCCTGCTGCTGCTGCGCGCCATGATTGCGGCTGCCAATGCCGATGGGGTTATTGATGCGCAGGAGCGCGCCCGTATTCTGGAGCGCCTCAACAGTGTCGACCCGACACCCGAAGAGCGGGCTTTCATGGCCGAGGAACTGCTGTCCCCGGTGGGCATGGAAACCATCGTCGACAGCGTCAAGAGCCCTGAAATGGCCGAGCAGGTCTATGCCGCCTCGCGGATGGCCATCACCGTCGACACGCCTGCCGAACACCGGTACATGGCCGAATTGGCCCGTCGTCTGGGGCTGGACGAGGCCGCCGTTTCACGCATCTGTCGTCATTTGGGTATCGAACATCCGTAACCTATATTTCTACGCTGCGGGAGGAAAACATGACCCAGTGGTTTCTGAGCTATGACGGCCAGCAGATCGGTCCTTTGGATACGGCCCAGGCCATTGCCAGGGCCCGGCAGAACCCGGCCGGCTATGCCTGGCGCGAGGGTTTTGCCGAGTGGAT
>JAMOVG010000102.1 GCA_027061725.1 Desulfobacteraceae bacterium | reverse complement strand
ATCCGAACCCAGTTGGCCCAACAGAAAAAGAACAAGGTTTTCCGCAGCCTGCTTGACCAGTTGCGGGAGAAGGCCGAGATCAGCATCGAGGACAACGTTTTGAGCTAGCGGTCGCGCCGGGCGTCACCCTGCCCGGCGGCCGGGGCCGCGGGCAGGGAAAGGACGTCGGGGGTATGGACCAGACAGCCGAAAAAATCCTTCAGCATCCATCGAAAAAGTGCCCATACTGCCATGTGTACCTGAAGCCTGAGGACAAGCGCTGCTTTTCCTGCCATCGGAGGGTCGGCCGCGTCAATCGCATGGGCATCGCCCGCAGGCCCTTCAACTGGCTGGCCTACCTGGTGTGCATCCTGTCGTGGACGGTCTTCATCCTGTATGTCTGGTGGGCCTTTTTCCGAAAATAGCCCCGCGCCGCCGCCCGCCCCGGCCCCGCCTCATCGGACACCGTATTCTTATTGCCACACGGCCCGTGATTTGGTATAGACGATACTCTTGATCTCACCTCGAGAGGATCTCACATGGGCCGAAAAGCGGCTGCCGACGGGCCGTTTACACAAATCTGGAAATTTTTTTCCTCTGTCAAGCTGACCGTGGTCCTGCTGCTGACCCTGGCGGTCACCTCGATTTTCGGAACGCTCATTCCGCAGATGGGAAACCCGGCCCAGTACGTGGCCAAGTACGGCGAGTTCCTCTACCGGCTCTTTTCGCTGCTCAACCTCTTCGACATGTATCACTCCTGGTGGTTCCGGCTGCTCATCATGCTGCTGACCGCCAACATCGTAGTGTGCTCCATCGACCGGCTCTCCAGCCTGTGGAAAATCGTCTTCACCAAGAAGCCGCGCTTCAACCCCAAACAGTTCCACAAGGTGCCCACCCAGGTCGATTTCAAAATGGATGCGCCCCTCGAGAAGGTCAGGGATACCTACGCGTCATACCTGGCCAAGGCTTTTCACTACAGCCGGGTGGAGCCGTCGGGCAAGGGGGTCTGCATTTACGCCGAAAAGGGGCGCTGGACGCGCCTGGGGGTCTACATCGTGCACCTGAGCGTGGTGCTCTTGCTGGTGGGCGGCCTGATCGGTTCGCTGTTCGGGTTCGAGGGGTTTGTCAACATCGGCGAAGGCGACACCGTGGACCACATCCGCCTGCGGCCCGGCAATCAGGTCCAGGCGCTGGGATTTTCCATCCGCTGCGACGATTTTGACGTGTCTTTCTACGACAGCGGGGCGCCCAAGGAGTACCGCTCCACCCTGACCATCCTGGAAGACGGAAAGAAAGTCCTGACCCGCGACATCATCGTCAACCGCCCCCTGCGTTACCGGGGCATCAACATCTTTCAGGCCAGCTACGGCACGCTGCCGTCCAACAGCGTCAAACTCCGCTTCACCGACCGCGCCAGCGGCATGGTGTACCAAGTCCGCGCCGTGATTGGAAAGCCCGTTGCGCTGCCCGAAAACCGCGGCACGCTGGTGATCAACCGCTACAACCCGTCGTCCGAGTTTCGGGGGCATCCCATCGGCGAGGCCTTCGAGGCCACCCTGAAGATCAAGGGAAAGCCCGATCAGGAGATCCTGTTGCCCCTGCGTTTTCCCAGTTTCGACAAGATGCGCCGGGGTGACCTGGTGATTGCGGTGGCGGGTTTCGACCAGCGCTACTACACGGGGCTGCAAGTCACGCGCGACCCCGGTGTGCCGGTGGTTTACGCCGGTTTCATCATCATGATCGCCGGCTGTTTTATCACCTTTTTCCTGTGCCACGAGCGGGTGTGCGTCGAACTGGTGCCCGCGGGCGACAAGACCCGTGTGACGGTGATGGGCACCAGCAACAAGAACAAGTTCGGCATGCGGCGCAAGGTGGCGCACCTGGGCGAAAAGCTGTCCCGGCTCAAGACCTGAGAGACGCGCCGCAGACCGCCTGCCGGGGGCGCCGCGTCCGTGTTACAAAGGTGAGACCATGACCAGTTCCACTATTTTGTCCATCGTGACGTTCGTTTACGGCCTGGCAGCCTTCCTGTACCTGGCGGGCTGGGTTTTTGAAAAACCGCTGGCGGGCCGCATGGGCACCTGGACCTCGGTGATCGGGGCGGCCGGCAACGCGGCCGGCATCATTCTGCGCTGGGTGGAGTCCTACCGCATGGGCATCGGCCACGCACCGCTGTCCAATCTGTACGAATCGCTGGTGTTTTTTTCCTGTGTGCTGGCCATCATCTACCTGGTGGTGGAATGGCGCACCGGCAGCCGGGTGATCAGCGCCTTTACCGCGCCCCTGGCCTGCCTGGCCATGGCCTACGCCTCGCTGTCGCCCAACATCAGCGACCGCATCCAGCCGTTGATCCCGGCCCTGAAGAGCAACTGGCTGATCGCCCACGTGATCACCTGCTTCATCGGCTATGCCGCCTTCGCCGTGGCCTTCGGCCTGAGCATCATGTACCTGTTCAAGCAGGAGGGCGACGACGCCGGACAAGAGGGGCTGTCGGCGCGCCTGCCCTCCCGGGCCGTGCTGGACGAATTGTCCCACCGCATGGTGATGTTCGGCTTCCTCTTTCTGACCACCGGCATCATCACCGGCGCCGTGTGGGCCAACTCGGCCTGGGGGCGCTACTGGGGATGGGATCCCAAGGAGACCTGGTCCCTGATCACGTGGTTCATCTATGCCACCCTGCTGCACGCACGGCTGATGCGGGGGTGGCACGGAAAGCGCATCGCGGTGCTTTCCATCGTCGGTTTCATGGCCGTGATGTTCACCTATTTCGGCGTCAACCTGCTGCCCGGCCTGCACAGCTACGGGGCGGTGGGTTAGTGGTTTTCTCTTGACAAAATGGGGCTCCCGGGGTAGGCAACCCGTATTTATTATTCACATAAAAAGCCTTTCCCATCCCTTGCCGCAGCGGGCCTGCCGCGGGTTCGGGGGGTACCGGGAGCGTAGCCGGACGCGCGAGATTCTTTCCAGGTCATCGGCACATGTGACGGCCCAACGGTCAACCATACCAAAGACGGAGTTCTCATGAGCACGGTAGAGGAGAAATCGCAGGAGGTTACTGAGGAACAACCCGACGATGCGACCCCGGTCGACCCGCCCGAGCCTCCCCCGGCCACCGAAGCCGAACCCAAGGGCGGCATCCTGCCGGCGTTCCTGATCGGCATCGTCGCCAGCCTCATCGTGGGGTGGGTCGTTTTTCCCCAGCTGCTCTATTCCAAGAAGCGGCAGCCCGTCGATTTCAACCACGCCATCCATGTCCGGGAGGTGGGCAACGACTGCGCCGGCTGTCACTACTTCCGCGAGGACGGCACCTTTTCGGGTATCCCCAAACTGGACAAGTGCGTGGAGTGCCATGCGGAACCCATCGGCATCAGCAGGGAAGAGGCCGATTTCATCGAGAAATACGTCGCCACGGGCACCGAGGTGCCGTGGTACGTTTATGCCAAGCAGCCGCCCTGCGTTTTCTTTTCCCACGCTGCTCACATCAAGATGGGGCACATGGAGTGCGCTACCTGCCACGGCGACATCGGCGAGTCCGAGCATGCCCGGGTCTATCAGGAGAACCGCATCACGGGGTACAGCCGCGACATCTGGGGGCACAATATCTCCGGCTACACGCGGCACACCTGGGAGAGCATGAAGATGGCCGACTGCGCACGCTGCCACCAGAAGGAGAACGTGCACCAGAGCAGTGTACAGACCAAGAAGGGGGCGTGCTTTGTCTGCCACAAGTAGGGCGCTGGCCCGGGCGGCGCGGAAGGCCGCCCCTATACAGGATCGCTCGATGACACAACATTCCAGGGGGTGGAATTCATGAAAGTAGGCCGAAGGCGTTTCTTGGCGTTTGGCATCGGCGGGGCCGTGGGCACAGCCCTCACGCCGCTGCCCTGGAAACTGATGGACGACATCTCCATCTGGACGCAGAACTGGCCCTGGACGCCGGTTCCCCCCAAGGGGGTCGTTTCCCACGTCAATTCCGTCTGCACCCTCTGTCCGGGCAGGTGCGGCATCACCGTGCGCAAAGTGGGCGATCGGGTCGTCAAGATCGAAGGCACCAAGGGCCATCCGGTCAACGACGGCGGCATTTGCCTGCTGGGTCTCAGCGGTCCCCAGTTTCTCTATGGACCCTCGCGGGTACGGTCTCCGCTCAAGCGCGTCGGCAAGCGGGGCGAGGGCCGGTGGGAGGCCATCAGCTGGGAGCAGGCCGTATCGGAGGTTGCCAAACGCATGGGCGAACTGCGCGCCAAGGCAGAGCCTCACACCGTGGGGTGCCTGCTGCCCGAGGACCGGGGCAGCGTGGCACAGCTGTTTGCACGCCTGCTGACTGTTTACGGGTCCCCCAACGTCATGCGCCGCCCGTCCATCGAGGACACTTATGAGATGGCGCTCTACCAGACCCACGGCATCATCGGCCGGCCCGGCTTCGACCTGCAGAAGACCACCTTTCTGCTCAGCTTCGGCAGCGGCTATCTGCAGGGGTGGGGGTCTCCGGTGCACATGTTCAGGGCCCACAGCCACCTGCTGTCCAACTCCTGCCGCGTGGTGCAGGTAGAGCCGCGCCTTTCCATCAGCGCGGCCAAGGCCGACCGGTGGATGGCCGTCAAGCCGGGCACCGAGGCGGCCCTGGCCCTCGGGCTGTGCCACGTGATCGTCAAGGAGTCTCTCTACGACAAGGCGTTCGTGGATAAGCACTGCCAGGGGTTTGACGCCTGGACCGACGAACAGGGGCAGAAGCAGCCCGGTTTCAAGGAACTGGTGCTGGGCAATTTCACACCCGCCACCACGGCCGAAATCACGGGCCTCAAGCAGGCCGACATCATCGAACTGGCCCGCAACTTCGCCAAGGCCAGCCGGCCGCTGGCCATCTGCGGCCGGGGCAACGGCAGCGTGCCGGGCACCCTGGGCGAGTTTATGGCGGTGTACGCCCTCAATGCCCTGGTGGGCAGCGTGGGGCGCAGCGGCGGCGTCCTGGCCCTGCCCGAGGCCGAATACCTCCAGTGGCCCGCACCCGAAATGGACGAGGTGGCCGCCAAGGGCATGCAGCAGCAGCGGCTGGACGGTGCCGGCGGCGACAAGTACCCCCTGGCCCGCTACCGCACCAGCTACCTGGCGGCGCTGCTCAAAGGCGGCGGCTACCCCCTGAAGATGCTGCTGGTGGCCGGCGAGAACCCGGTCTACGACCTGCCGGGGAGCACCGAACTGAAAAAGGCCCTGGCCGACATTCCCTTCCTGGTGAGTTTCTCCTCTTTCATGGACGAAACAGCCGCCATGGCGGATCTGGTTCTGCCCAACCACATCTACCTCGAGCGCCTCGAGGACGTGCCGCCGGTCTTCGGACTGCCCAAGCCGTTGCTGCAGTTGTGCCGGCCGGTGACGGCGCCGCAGTTCGACACCCGCCACACCGGTGACGTCATCATCCAGATCGCGCGCGCCCTCGGCGGCGGTGTGGCCGCGGCCTTTCCCTGGCCCGACTACGAGTCCTGCCTGAAGCAGGTCCTCGGGGGGCATTTCGCACGGCTGCACAAGGACGGTTACCTGGAGGGACGGGTTCCGGAGCTGCGCTTTGAGACCGCTTCGGGCCGATTCGAGTTCATCAACACCGAGTACAAGGCCAAGCCGGCCTATACGCCTGTGATACCCCAGGGCGACAAGGGGGTCTTCCCGCTGGTGCTGACCGGCTACGACAGCATGCGTCTGGCCGGAGGCGCGGTGGCCGATTCCCCGTTCATGGTCAAGAGTGTGGACGACACGGTGCTCAAAAAGGGCGACGTGCTGGTGGAAGTCAATCCCCACACCGCCGGCCAGCAGGGCCTGGCAGAGGGTGACGCCGTTGTGCTGGCCACGCCCGCAGGCAGGGCGCGGGTGCGCGTGCACCTGTCCCACCGGGTGCCGCCGGGCATGGTGGCCATGCCGCGCGGATTGGGCCACACCGCCTACGACCCCTTTATCGGCGGCAAGGGCGTCAACTTCAACGAGCTGATCGCACCGGTGCCCGACCCGGTTTCCGGTCTGGACGCCGCCTGGGGGATCAGGGCGAGCCTGACGAAGGTCTGACGAGGGTCTAATCTGGACGAGGATGCGAGGTCCCAATGAAAGAAGAGCATAGGCAGGACGGCCCCAAGAAGTATGGCATGGTGATCGACCTGGACAAATGTACCGGCTGCGGTTCCTGCATGGTGGCCTGCATGTCGGAAAACAACGCGCCCTTCCGTGAAGACGAGTCCGACAAGCTGCTGAGCGTGGCCTGGCTGCGTCTCTACAAGCTGACCAACGGCAAGCCCTATCCCGACACCGACGTGTGCTACCTGCCCCGGCCCTGCATGCACTGCGAGGGGCACAACGGACACTCGCCCTGCGTGTCGGTGTGCCCCGCCACCGCCACCGACTACGACAGCGCCACGGGCATCGTCAGCCAGATCTACACGCGCTGCTTCGGCTGCCGGTACTGCATGGCGGCCTGCCCCTACCACGCCCGGGTGTTCAACTGGTGGGACCCGGTGTGGCCCGACGGCATGGAAAAGTACCTCAACCCGGATGTGTCGGTGCGCATGCGCGGCATCGTCGAAAAGTGCAGCTTCTGCTACCACCGCCTGCAGCGGGCCAAGGACAAGGCCTATGCCGAGGGGCGGCGTGAGATCCGTGAAGACGAGTACCAGACCGCCTGCACCCAGGCCTGCCCGGCGGGCGCCATCACCTTTGGCGATCTGAACAACCCCAAGCACGCGGTATACAAACTCAGGAAAAGCCCCCGCGCCTTCCGGCTGCTCGAGCGCCTGGGCACCAACCCCAAGGTGTACTACCTGTCCAGCCGCGAGTGGGTGCGCCGCGCCGGCGACAACTACCTGGCGGACGAGGCCACCGGGGCGGGAAAACACATGGCGGAACACAAGGGGTAGCATCCGTCGACGACCCTCAAGGATTCGAACCGAACCGCATGGGAACGAGGAGTTAAACGATGATAGATTCCGCACTCATCCCCAAAGGGGTCAAACGCTGTCCGACATGGCAATTCGCCCTGGCCGTCGCTCTGGCCAGCGGCGTGCTGCTGTGGGGCGTGTATGCCATGCTGCTGTGCTGGATCAAGGGCCTCAACCAGACCAACATGAACAACGCGTACGGGTTTGCCCTCTGGATCTGGGCCGACCTGGCGGTCATCGCCCTGGGCGGCGGCGCCTTTTTCACGGGCCTGCTGAGGTACGTGTTCGGCAAGGACGAACTCAAACACCTCATCAACTACGCCGTGCTGATCGGTTTCATCTGCTACAGTTCCGCCCAGCTGATCCTGGCCATCGACGTCGGCCAGCCCCTGCGGGCCTGGTTCATCTTCTGGCACGCCAACGTGCACTCCATGCTGACCGAGGTGGCCTTCTGCCTGAGCGCCTACTTCGGCGTGCTGTGCATCGAGTACCTGCCGCTGATCCTGGAAAACCGCCAGATCGACAAGGTGCCTTTCTGGCACAACCTGAGCCACAACCTGCATCACATCATGGCGGTTTTCGCGGCCACCGGCGCCTTCCTGTCCTTTTTTCACCAGGGCTCGCTGGGCGGCGTGTCCGGCGTGCTTTTCGGACGGCCCTTCTCCTTCCGCGAGGGGGTGCTGGTCTGGCCCTGGACCTTTTTCCTGTTCACCTGGTCGGCGGCCGCCTGCGGACCCTGCTTCACCATCGCCATCACCAAGATGACCGAAGCGATCGCCGGCAAGAAGCTGGTCAAGGACAACGTCATCCAGCTGCTGGCCAAGATCGCCGGCTGGATGCTGGCCACCTACATCGTGGCCAAGATCATCGACACCATCTACTGGGCCACGGTCACGGCGCCGTCCAAGGGCATGAACCTGATGGACTTCTACTCCAATAACGCCTTCTACGGCATCTGGATCCTGGTGCTGGAGATCGGCATCTGCGGCATCCTGCCGGCCGCCATTCTGATCACGCCCGCCGGCCGGAAGAACCCTAAGCTGTTGACCACGGCCGCCGTGCTGGGCGCGGTGGGCGTGTGCGTCAACCGCTGGGTGATGGTGCTGCAGACCCTGGCGGTGCCCGTGCTGCCCTTCGAGAGCTGGACCCTGTACCTGCCCAGCTGGCAGGAGGTGGCCACCACCATCCTGCCGGTGGCATACGGGGTCATTCTGGTACTGATTTCGTACCGTTACCTGCCGGTGTTCCCCCAGGAACCCGAGCTGAACCCCATTGAACAGTAAACCTGACTGCGGAGGATCGGATGTTCCCCTTTAATTTTGAGTGGGTGTGGGATCTGGGTCACATGGTATTCATGGGCGGGCTGTGGTACGCGCTCACCATCATCGGCCTCGGGGTGACCTACTGCGTGGTCAAGGCGGTCAAGGAAACATCGGAGGGCGCGCAAGACAGTCACCACTAGCGGCTTTTTGCCGGCTTTTGCGTCTATTCGAGCGCTTTTCGCTGCGCCTGCGCGCCGAAAAGCGCTTTTTTATGCTGCAGGGAATAACACATGGATAAAATCGTCATCCACGGCGGCCGCCCCCTCAACGGCGAGGTGGCCGTCAGCGGCGCCAAGAACGCCGCTTTGCCCATCCTGGTCTCTTCGCTGCTCACCAGCGGACCCAACCGGTACGACAACGTGCCGCGGCTCAACGACATCGAGAGCATCAAGTTGCTGCTGACGCACCTGGGCGCCGAGGTGCAGACCGACGGGCACACCGTCCGTATCGACGCCGGCGGCCTGTGCGAGGCCGAGGCGCCCTATGACCTGGTGCGCAAGATGCGCGCCTCGGTGCTGGTGCTGGGCCCCCTGGTGGCCCGCCTGGGCCGGGCGCGGGTTTCGCTGCCCGGCGGGTGTGCCATCGGGGCGCGGCCCATCAACCTGCATCTCAAGGGCCTCTCGCTGATGGGGGCGCAGATCGATATCCAGCACGGCTACGTGGAGGCCAGCGTGGACCGCCTCAGGGGCGCCGACATCTACCTGGACGTGGCCAGCGTCACCGGCACGGAGAACCTGATGATGGCCGCCGTACTGGCCGACGGCGTGACGGTGCTGCGCAACGCGGCGCGCGAACCCGAGGTGGCGGCCCTGGCGGACACCTTAAACCGCATGGGGGCCCGCATCACCGGCGCCGGCACGTCGGTCATTACCATCACGGGTGTCGACGCCCTGAACCCCGTGGAAACGGCCATCATTCCGGACCGCATCGAAGCCGGCACCTTCATGGTGGCCGCGGCGCTGACCGGCGGCGAGATCACGGTAAGCGGCTGCGAGCCGGCCCACCTGGGCGCGGTGATCCACAAGCTCAAGCTGACCGGTTCCCGGGTGACCGTGCGCGGCAAGGACATCACGGTGCAGGGTGGCCGCCGCATCCAGAGCGTGGACATCAAGACGCTGCCCTATCCGGGCTTTCCCACCGACATGCAGGCCCAGTTCATGGTGCTCATGTCCGTGGCCGGCGGCCTGAGCATCATTTCGGAAACCATCTTCGAGAACCGCTTCATCCACGTCAGTGAACTGCGACGAATGGGGGCCGACATCACGGTTTCGGGAAATGCCGCCATGGTCAAGGGCATCGAGGGGCTTTCCGGGGCGCCGGTGATGGCCTCGGATCTGCGGGCCAGCGCCTGTCTGGTGCTGGCTGGCCTGGTGGCCCGGGGGGTCACCGAAGTCAACCGTGTCTATCACCTGGACAGGGGCTATGAAGCCATGGAGAAAAAATTTGCCCGCCTGGGGGCGGTCATCGAACGGGTACCGGCCTGATATCGTCCGGCGGGTCGGCCGAATCGACGGCCAGCGGTGAGGCGACGCTTCTACATCCGGCCTGCGGCCGCGCTGCTGGCGGCCCTGGCGGGCGGCATTGCCGCCGGCGCCAGCCTGCCCGGCTACCTGCTGCCGGCGCTACTTGCGGCGGGTGCCGCCGCCCTGTGGGGCATCGGCGACGCACTCCGGCGCCGTGGCGCCCGGTTGAGTCCCCTGGTGCTGTTTGCGGCCCTGGGCTACCTCAGCCTCCAGCCCTGGGTGGCGCCGCGCCTGCCCGCCGACCACATCCTCCATTTTGCCGACCGGCGGCCGTGGCGCATCACCGGCACCGTGGACCGCGCACCGGTCAATCGCGGCGGCCGCTGCCGTTTCATCCTTGAGGCGCGAAGCCTCGAAAAGGGGACGCGCCGCGTGCCGGTGCGCGGGCGGTTGCGGGTCACCGTACTTTCCGAGGACCACGGGCTGCGGAGCGGTGACCGGCTGGCACTGACCGGGCGTATCAAGGCCATCCGCAACTTCGCCAACCCCGGCGGCTTCGATTACCGGCGCTACATGGCCTATCGCGGGGTGTGGGCCTCCTGCTACGTGCAGCGCGGGCGGCTGAAGGTACTCGCAAAAGCGGACGGCGGCGCCGAACTCGTGGATCGGCTGCGCAGGCGGATTGCGGGTTTCATCGACGCAGCTCCCCTGGTGGTCGGTTCGCCGCCGGTGCGCGCCGTGCTAAAGGCCCTGCTGGTGGGTGATCGGCAGGGCATATCGCCGCGCCTGCGCGGGGCCTTCAACCGTGCCGGTGCCGGCCACCTGCTGGCCATCTCCGGCCTGCACGTCGGCATCGTGGCCGCCGCGGCTTTCTTTCTCTTCCGATGGCTGCTGTCCTGCATCGGCTTCTTCGTCTGGCGGGGCTGGACGGCCGGTGCGGCCGCCCTGCTGACCCTGCTTCCCGTGCTGGCCTACGGCGTGCTGGCCGGCATGTCGGCCTCCACCCAGCGGGCCGTCATCATGGTGACCGTGTTCCTGGCGGCCCTGATGGCCGGGCGGCGGCACGACCTGATGAACACCATCGCCTGGGCGGCCCTGGTGATCCTGGCGCTTTTCCCGCCCGCGCTCTTTTCCGTTTCCTTCCAGCTGTCTTTTGCCGCCGTGTTCTGGATCGTCTTCGGCCTGCAGCATCCCGTGGCCAAACGCGCCCTGCAACGGCTGCGGCCGCACCCCGTGATGCGTTGGCTGTCCTCGCTGGTGGTCGTCTCCCTGCTGGCGGTGCTGGGAACCTGGCCCCTGGTGATGTTCTATTTCAACCAGGTTTCCCTGGTGGGCCCGGTGGCCAACGTGGTGCTCGTGCCCCTGATGGGGCTTGCCGCCGTTCCGCTGGGGCTCGGCGGCATCGTCCTGCTGCCGCTGACACAAGCGGGTGCCGTCGTGCTGCTGAACCTGTCCGCGGCGGCCGTGGCCGGGGGGCTGGTGGTGATCGAGGCCGTGGCCCGGCTGCCCTTTGCGGCGCTGACCACGGTGACGCCCTCGGCGCTGGAGATCGCCGGCTATTACGTGCTGCTGGGTTCCGCCATGGCGCTTTTTCTGGGCGAACGGGCGCCGGAGGCCGCGGACGGAAAGGAGACGCCCCCGACGGCAGCCGCCCGACGGTTCGCCGCGGCCCTGGCTCTTGGGGCCCTGCTGCTGTTGGCGGCCGACGCGGCCTGGTGGCTGTATGCGCGCTTCTGGCACCGGGACCTGCGGGTCACGGTGCTGGACGTGGGGCAGGGAAGCGGTGCCCTGGTGGAACTGCCGCGGGGCCGGGTGATGATGGTGGACGGCGGCGGATTTTCAGACAACGCGGGTTTTGATGTGGGCGAGAAGATCGTGGCCCCGCTGCTGCGACGGCGAAAGATCCTGACGGTGGACACGCTGGTGCTGTCGCACCCCAACAGCGATCACCTCAACGGCCTGCTCTACATCGCCGATCATTTTCACGTACGGCGCATCCTGAGCAACGGCCAGAGCCAGCCCACCCGGGGCTATGCCCGCCTGCTGGAGATCGTGGCCCGCCGCGGCATCCGCAAACCGCCCCTGGCCGATATTCCCCGGAGGCAGGACATCAACGGTGCGCAGCTGGAGATCCTCGCCCCGCCGGCGGATTTCATGGCGCTGCGGCGCACCGACCACTGGCGCACGGTGAACAACAACGCCCTGGTGGTCCGCATCCGTCTGGGCCGCGTGTCTTTTCTGTTCCCGGCCGACATCGAGCGCCCCATGGAGCGGGAACTGGTGGCACGCTGGGGGGCGGCCCTGAAAAGCACGGTGCTGGCGGCACCCCACCACGGCAGCCGCACCTCGAGCAGCATGGATTTCCTGGAGGCCGTGGACCCAAAGGTGGTGGTGGTTTCCTGTGGGTACGCCAACCGTTTTCATTTTCCGAACCCCCGGGTGATGGCGCGGTACCGCCGGCTGGGGGCGCGGGTCTTTACCACCGCACGCTGCGGCGCCGTTACCCTGGTCACCGACGGCCGCCGGCTGTCCGTGGCCGCCGTCCGCGAGTCTTCGTGTCCGCCCGGTGCGTTGACAAACTAAGACCGGGAAATTATTTTCAGTTGTCAGTTGTCAGTTGTCAGTTGTCAGTTGTCAGTTGTCAGTTGTCAGTCGATCGCCAACGCCGCATACCGCTGAAAAGGGAGGACTTGTCGTGCCCATCTACGAATTCTACTGCCGGCAGTGCCACACCATCTACAACTTTTTCAGCCGCACGGTGAACACCACCAAGACCCCTCACTGCCCGCGCTGCAAGACGCCCAGGCTGTCGCGGCAGATGTCGGCTTTCGCCATCACCGGACGCGCCAGGCAAGACGATGACGGCCTCGATGATCTACCTTTCGACGAGACCAAGATGGAAAAGGCCATGGCCATGCTGGCCGCCGAGGCCGAGAATATCAACGAAGACGATCCCCGCCAGGGAGCCAACCTGATGCGCAAGCTGACCGACATGACCGGCCTGCAGATGGGCCCCGCCATGGAGGAGGCCCTGGCCCGCATGGAGGCCGGGGAAGACCCCGAGCAGATCGAAGCCGAAATGGGCGACCTGCTGGAGGGCGAGGACCCCTTCATTCTGCCGGGCCAGAAGGGACGCCCTGCCGGATTCCGCCGCCGTCCGCCGCGCCGGGACGAGACGCTGTATGATCTGTAGTTCGCCGGGCGCTCGCAAAATGCGCTGAAACGGGCCGTTTCTTTTTCAAAGCGACTCCGGACCTTTGGCGGGACAGTTCGCGAAGGGCCGGCATCATCGAGGAGGCCAGATATGGATGTGCTGGATCGCATGAAGGTGGTGCAGGGGGACATCACCAAAATGGAGGTCGACGCCATCGTCAACGCCGCCAACACCCGGCTCCTGGGCGGCGGCGGTGTGGACGGCGCCATTCACCGGGCCGCCGGGCCCGAACTGCTGGAGGAGTGCCGAACCCTGGGGGGCTGTCCCACCGGGGAGGCGCGCATCACCAGGGGCT
>JAMOVG010000101.1 GCA_027061725.1 Desulfobacteraceae bacterium | reverse complement strand
TCAAAAACGCTCCGGTGGCGGCGCAGCTGATGGCCGAAATCATCGAGGCCTGCCAGGCGGGCCGTGACCATGACGAAACGCCCGTCAGCGTGGGTTGCCGCTACACAGGCCTGACGCTCGACGCGCGCTTCTACTCGCGGCTTCGGGAGATCAATCCAGATAGTAGCTTTTCGGTCCTGGGGTAGCAGAACGCCCTCTTTTTTACACTTCCGCAACATTTTTTTACAACACTTTTACAATCCCATGTGATACAAAGTGGTGCACGGTAGGCGGGCTTCCCCGGTCATCTCGCGCCCAGCCGCATTCTCTCCGGGGCCCGTAGACCGGTATCTGGTGCATCCGTATGCCGCCCCGCCGAATGCGGGAGGGCCTCTTGCAACCGGCCACGGTTGCGCACCATTTCACGGCCGGCCACGCCGGCCCCACACCCACCTGCAGACGAGACGGACATGCCGATGGAGAAAAAGAAGAAGGGGAACCGGGGGCTCAAGCTCATTCTGATTCTGGCGGGCATCGGGGTGGTGCTGATCCTGATGTCCATTTCCATGGCCAAAACTTCCACCACCGCCTACTGCATGTCCTGCCACGAAATGAAGCGCTACAAGACCGAACTGGAAAAGTCCTCCCACGCCGTGGACAGGGACAAGCAGCCCATCGCGTGCCGGCAGTGCCACATTCCGGCCGAGGCGGGGCCCAAGTACGTAGCGGTCAAGGTCTACCTGGGCATGAAGGACATGATCACCCACTACTTCGGCGACCCCGAGAACCTCGACCGGCGTGAAATGCAGCAGATCGCGCGGCGCTTCATCCCCGACGGAAACTGCCGCAAGTGCCACCAGGACCTGTTCAAGACCACCGACGGCAAGGACATCTCCGAGGTCGGCAAACTCTGCCACGAAGCCTACCTGGGAACCAACGGCAGCACTTGCCGGGGCTGCACCGGCTGCCACTTCAACCTGGCGCACCTGCCCCGCTTCGACCGCCGCTATTTTTTCAACGCCGAATTCGCCCAACGGCTCCCATTGGAACAGGAGAACAAGTGATGTCTTCCAATGCTGACGCAGCAACCGGCAAAAAGATGACCAAGTGGCTGATAATCATTCTGCTCTGCCTCGGCGCCGCGGCCGTCATGGGGTACATTTACCTGCAGCAGGCCTTTCCCGCGGTCGAGTGCACGGCGGCCAAGCACCTGGAGAGCCCCGACGAGGCCGCCGACTGCTACGCCTGCCACCTCAAGGCCACGCCCAAGGTGGCCCAGGACTGGTACGAGAGCAAGCACGGCGTGATGCTGGTCAAGTGCTTCGTGTGCCACGGCCAGCCGGATGGCAAGGGCTCGGTGCCCTTCGCGGTGGACCCGGACGTGAACACCACCTGCCGCAAGTGCCACGACCCCAGCGTCAACCGCATGGTGGAAAAATACGGGCTGCAGCCGGCGTGCAACCAGTGCCACCCCTATCACCAGAATTCGCTGCACCATGCGGCCTACGTCAAACCCAAGGCCAAAAAATCAATCGACTGAGGAAACCTCAGCCAAATCTTTTCACGCAAGGGGGATCGATCGATGGGAATCAGCAGACGCGAGTTTCTGAAATACACGGCCGCCTCTTCCGCTTTTATGGCCATGGGCGTGCCCTTTGCCATGGCGGCCGGCCAGAATAAGCAGGTCGACCACTGGGTCAAGGGTGTCTGCCGTTTCTGCGGCACGGGCTGCGGCGTGATGGTGGGCGTCAAAAACAAGAAGGTGGTCACCGTTAAAGGAGACCCCAATAACCACAACGCCGGGTTCCTGTGCCTCAAAGGCGCCCTGATGGTGCCTATCATCTACGCCAAGGAGCGCATCACGCAGCCGCTGATCCGCAAAAACGGCAAACTCACCCCGGCCAGTTGGGACGAGGCCATGGAACTGGTGGTCGCCAAGTTCAAGGATGCCATCGCCAAATACGGCGTCAAGTCCGTGGGCTATTACGGCTCCGGCCAGGCCCTGACCGAAGAGACCTACCTGGCCAGCAAAATCTTCAAGGCCGGGCTCAAGTGCAACAACGTCGAGGGCAACCCGCGCCTGTGCATGGCCTCGGCCGTGGGCGGCTACGTGACGACCTTCGGCAAGGACGAACCCTGCGGCTCCTACGACGACATCGACGCCGCCACCTGCCTGTTCATCATCGGCTCCAACACCTCCGAGTGCCACCCCATCCTGTTCAAGCGCATCGCGGCGCGCAAGCAGGCCGACCCCAACGTCAAGATCATCGTGGTGGACCCGCGGCGCACCAACACGGCGCGCATCGCCGACATGCATGTACCCTTCAAGCCCGGCACCGACCTGGCGATCTTAAACGGCATGGCCCACGTCATCGTCCAGGAAGAGCTGGACGACTACCGCTTTCACTCCAAGTACGTCACCTTCATGGACAACAACAAGCAAAAGAAAACCTTCGAGGACTACGTCAAGTTCCTGGAGGACTACACGCCGGAAAAGGTCGAACAGCTCTCGGGCGTGCCGGCCGACACCACCCGCAAGATGGCCAAGATCTTCGCCGAGTCCTCGGCTACCATGTCCCTGTGGTGCATGGGCATCAACCAGCGCATCCGCGGCGTGTGGGCCAACAACCTGATCAGCAACCTGCACCTGCTCACCGGCCATATCGGAAAACCCGGCGCCACGCCTTTTTCGCTGACCGGACAGCCCAACGCCTGCGGCGGCGTGCGCGACACCGGCGGCCTGTGCCACATGCTGCCGGCCGGCCGCCTGATCAAGAAGAAGGCGCACCGCAACGAGATGGAAAAGCTCTGGGGGCTGCCCCAGGATTCGCTCAACCCCAAGCCCGGCCTGCACACCATCGCCATGTGGTCGGCCCTGGCCGAGGGCAAACTCAAGGCCCTGCTGGTGCTGTGCACCAACCCGGCCCAGTCCCTGCCCAACCTGGACAAGTACCGCCAGGGAATGGCCCGCAAGGACAATTTCATCGCCCTGATCGAAACCTTCAGCGACGCCGAGACGGTCAAGTACGCCGACGTGGTGCTGCCGCCGGCCTACTGGTGCGAACGCGAGGGCGTTTTCGGCTGCTCCGAGCGGCGCTACGCCCTAGTGGGCAAGGCCATCGACCCGCCCGGCCAGTGCAAGCCCACGGTGAACATCCTGGTGGACTTCGCCCTGCGCATGGGCGTCGACCCCAAGCTGGTGCCCTACAAGAACTCCGCCGACATCTGGAAGGAGTGGCGCGCCGTGTCGCGGCCCACGCCCTACAACTTCTGGGGCATCACCCGCGAGCGCCTGCGCCGCGAATCGGGCATCCGCTGGCCCTGCCCCACCGAGGACCACCCCGGCACCCGAATCCGCTACGTGCGAGGCGAAGACCCCAACATCCCCAAGGACTACAAGAAGAAATACTTCTTCTACGGAAAACCCGACGGCCGGGCCGTCATCTGGTTCCGGCCTTACAAGGGCGCCGCCGAGGAACCGGATCAGACCTACCCCTTTGTGCTGACCACCGGGCGCGTCATCGACCACTGGCACACGGGCACCATGACCATGAAGGTGCCGGAACTGCGGCGCTCCTTTCCCAAGGCCTACGTGGAGGTCAGCACCGAAGACGCCAAAAAGATGGGTATCCACAACGGCGACAACGTGCTGCTCGAAACCCGTCGCGACAAGATGGTCTTCCAGGCGCGCGTCAGCGACGTCTGCCGCCCCGGGCTGGTGTTCGTGCCCTGGTTCGACGCCCACCTGCTGATCAACAAGCTCACCAAGGACGCCATCGACAAGGGCTCCAAGCAGCCGGAGTTCAAGATCTGCGCCACCAAGGTGAGCAAGGCATAGCCATGGCCATCGCCGGACTGCTGGTGCATACCCTGCCGGAGGACCTTGCGGCGGTGGAGGCCGAAATCCGCCGCATGCCGGAGATGACCACTTACGGCATCCACCAGGACCAGTATATTGTGGTGGTGGCCGAGGTGCCCTCCGGCCGCATGGAAAAGCGCGTCGACGCCATCAAGGACATCGAGGGGGTGCTGACCATCTACACCACCTACGTGACGCTGGAAGACGAACTTCTCGGGGACTGACGCAGCCATGCTGAGATCCCGGTTCCTAAGGCCCCCGGGGGCCCGCCCCGAAGAAGAGTTCCTGGCGCGCTGTCTGCAGTGCGGCCAGTGCGCCCAGGTGTGCATCTTCGAGTGCATCCGCATGCGCACGGGGTTCAACCCCTTCCTGTCGGGCACCCCCGAAATTTCCCCCCGTCAGGCGCCCTGTTTCCTGTGCATGCGCTGCAGCGCCATCTGCCCCTCCGACGCCCTGGAAGACGTGCCCAAAGAAAAAGCCAAAATGGGCTTCGCGCGGCTCAACCGTGACAAGTGCACCACCTGGAAGGGCCTCATCATCTGCCGCTCCTGCTTCGAGCGCTGCCCGCTCAAGGCCACCGCCATCGTGCTGGAAAGGGGCCTTTACCCGGTCATCACGGACCAGTGCGTGGGCTGTGGGGTCTGCGAGCACGTCTGCCCCCGCAGGGCCATCGTCACCATTCCCACGAGATTCGTCACGTGAGGCGTCCGGGCATCAAATTCTGGCGGCGCCTGGTGCAGTTCGGTGTGGCAACGGCTTTCGTCGTCATCCCGCTGCTCAACCACCTGCACATCAACGTGCTGACCGGCAACTTCCTGGCTTTCCGCGCCGGCCCGCTGCCGCTGGCCGACCCGCTGGCGGTGCTCCAAATCACCCTCAAGAATTTCTACCTCTCGGCCGACCTGCTGGTCGGGGCGGCCATCGCCCTGGGCCTGGCCGCGGCCATGGGCACCGTGTTCTGCTCCTGGATCTGCCCCTTCGGGCTGCTGTCCGAACTGGCCCAGGACGCCGCCCGCCGCCGGACGAGCGGACAAGACCGCGTCGCGCCGCAGCGCCGGACGGGTTTCGCCGTCAAGCTGACGCTCTTCGGGCTGGGACTGGCGGGGTTCCTGGTTTTTTCCACTACGCCGGTGCTCAACCAGTTGTCGCTGCCGGCCTGGTACTCGCGCATTTTCCAGTTCTACTTCGAACAGCGACACATATCGCTGGCCGTCGTCTTGCTGCTGGCCCTGCCGGCCGTGGAGTTCGGCTTTCGCCGGCGCCTGTGGTGCCGCTGCATCTGCCCGCAGTCGGTGCTGTTGATATGCGTCAAACTGTTAAATCCAGCCCAGCTCAAGGTGCGCTTCGACGCGCACAAATGCATCTGCGCCAAGCCCCGCGATCCATGCCGCCAGGCGTGCTCTCTGTCACTGGACCCCAAGACCCTGGCCGAGGCCGTCGACGTGGCCTGCAACAACTGTGGCGACTGTGTGGCGGCCTGCAAACGGCGCGGCCGCGCGCTGCGCTTCGGCTTCGGGCCCCATGCCAGAGACAGCGGGGACGCCGGGGTCTGAAGCGCCTGGCGACCGCGGCCCACCTTGTGCGGGGATGCGCCGCCCACCGGGTGTACCCGAAGGGAGCCCGCCGCGAAACGACTTTCTACGGTCAGGGTAGCAAAGCGGCAACGTTCGGCGATCCCTGCCCCCTGCTCCGCAACGCTCGGGATAGTGCTTGACAAGCTCCGGGCAATCTCTCTATGGTTCAGCCGAAATCCACGATTGGCAGGGGCTGATTCACCACCGAACAAAAGAGGAGGACATCATGAAAAAGCATCTCGCGTTGATCCTGGCGGCAGTATTTGCAGCAGCACTGCTGGTCGGCGGCCCGGCGGTTGCCAAGACCTTCAAAATCGGAGTAACCGTGATCGTCGAGCACCCCGCCCTGCAGGCCGATCAGAAGGGTTTCGAAAAAGCCCTCGAGGAGGCCGGCGTCAAGGTCACCTATGACTACCAGAATGCTCAGGGCGAAATGGCCAACGCCCAGGCCATCGCCCAGAAATTCGCCAGCGAGAAGGTAGACCTGGTACACGCCATCGCCACGCCGACGGCCCAGGCGGCGGCCAAGGTCATCAAGAGCATTCCCCTCGTCTACTCAGCAGTCACCGACCCGGTGGACGCCGGTATCGTGAAAACCATGGGGCCCGACGGCCGTAACGTCACCGGTGTCTCCGACGCCTGGCCCATCGACCGGCAGATCGGCCTGTATCATGAGATGGCGCCCAAGGCCAAAAAGTGGGGCACTATTTACAACGCCGGCGACGCCAACTCGGTCAAGAGCATTGGCTGGACCCGCGAGGCCATGAAGAAACGCGGCCTGGAACTGGTGGAGGTCACCATCTCCAGTTCCAGCGAAGTCTACACGGCCGCCCAGTCCTTGGTGGGCCGCGTGGATGCCATCTATGTCACCTCCGATAACATGGTGGCCTCGGCGTTCGGCTCTGTCGTCAAGGTCTGCAACAACAACAAGATTCCGCTGTTCGCCGGCAATACCGACCAGGTCAAACTGGGTGCCATCGCGGCCCTGGGGTTCAACTACTTCCAGGTGGGCTACACGGCCGGCAAGAAGGCCGTGCTGATCCTCAAGGACGGCAAGAAGCCCGGCGACATCCCCTCGGGGCTGGCCGAGAAACTGGATCTCTACGTGAGCCCCAAAAACGCCAAGAAGCAGGGTTTCACCATCGACGGACAGTTCCTCAAGAAAGCCGATAAGGTTTTCGATTAATTTTCTGAAATGATAATACTAAATGTACTGCCCATGACCCTGGAACAGGGCCTGGCCTATGCCCTGGTAGCCCTGGGAATTGCGCTGACTTTTCGGGTGCTGGCCTTTCCGGACCTGACCGTAGACGGCAGCTTTCCCCTGGGCGGGGCGGTGGCGGCCCGGCTGATCGTAGCCGGCGTGGACCCGGTCCTGGCCGCAGCAGCCGCCACCCTGGCCGGGTTCGTAGCCGGCAGCCTGACGGGGCTGCTCAACACACGCCTGAAAATCAACAGCCTGCTGGCCGGCATTCTCATGATGACCATTCTGTACTCGGTCAACCTCAGGATCATGGGCCGCGCCAATATCCAGCTGCTGGATCGGCCCACCGTCTTTTCGGCCATGGAAAACATGGATGTGACACGTTACGTGCCGGTGATCCTGTTCTTTTTTGTCGTCACCATGGCCGTCAAGATCCTGTTGGACCTGTTCCTGCATACCCAGTACGGCATGGCCTTGAGAGCCACGGGTGACAACGAGGACATGATCCGCTCGCTGGGGGTCAACACCGACAACGCCACGGTTTTCGGTCTGGGGCTCTCCAACGCCATGGTTTCCCTGTCCGGCGCCCTGGTGGCCCAGGACCAGGGTTTCTCGGACGTGGGCATGGGCATCGGCATGATCGTAGCCGGCCTGGCCTCGATCATCATCGGCGAGGCCCTGGTCAAGCCCAAGAGCGTCTTCCGGCTATCCCTGGCGGCCGTGGTGGGCTCGGTGGCCTACCGCTTCATTATCTCTCTGGGCCTGCGGCTGGGGCTGGCGCCCACGGACCTGAAGATGGCCACCGGCTTCATGGTCATCGTGGCGCTGGGCATCCCGGCCATCCGGGGCAAACGCGAGGGCAAGATTCACCTGCGGGGCGTGTAGAACGGTAGCGGCATGCTGGAACTGGAAAACGTCATCAAGGTATTCAACCGCGGCACCCAGGATGAAAAGCGCGCCCTGGACGGCATCGACCTGGTGGTGGAAAAGGGGGACTTTGTCACCATCATCGGCTCCAACGGCGCCGGGAAATCCACCCTGCTCAACGTCATCGCCGGCACCCACCAGCCCGACGAGGGCCACGTGCGCATCAACGGCCGCGACGTCACCCGCTGGCCGGACTACCGGCTGGCGTGCTACATCGCCAGGGTCTTTCAGGACCCCACCATGGGCACGGCCGGGGCCATGACCATCGAGGAAAACCTGGCCCTGGCCGAAAGGCGCGGCAAACGCCGCGGGCTGCAGTGGGGGGTCACCGCTGCTTACCGGCGGCGGTTCCGGGAGATCCTGAAGATCCTGGACTTGGGTCTCGAGGATCGCCTGAAGCTGGCCACGGGACTGCTCTCGGGCGGTCAGCGCCAGTCCCTGACCCTGCTGATGGCCACCCTTTCACTTCCCAAGGTGCTGCTGCTCGACGAGCACACGGCCGCCCTGGATCCCCGCACGGCCGAGAAAGTCACCCTGCTGACCGACCAGATCGTACGAGAAAACAACCTCACCACCCTCATGGTGACCCACAACATGAACCAGGCCCTGAAACACGGCAACCGCATGATCATGCTGCACCAGGGGCGCATCCAGATGGACGTGCGCGGGGAAGAGAAAAAGAACCTCACCGTGGCCGAACTGATCGCCAAGTTCGGCAAGACCCTCAAGGACGAAACCCTCCTGTCCTGCGATTCCTGATCCCGCCTTCTTTCTCAGACGCGATCCGTTCGAGGGGCATAGCCGTCCCCCGCCTATGCGGTGGTAAAATTTTCCAGGAAAAAATTGAGTCGTTCGCGCTGTGCATCGGTGAGGTGCTCGAAGCACAGGCTGCAGCGCTTGCAGGTCACCACGGAAAGGTTGGTGCAGCCAATACCGGCAGGAGGGATGGCATCGGAAATCACGCGGCAGGGGATACCAAAGAGATGAAATTCGTTATCGGGAAGAAAGATGTCCACCAGCGACACGTTGGCGGCGTCGGTCCCGTAACAGAGATACTCGAACAGCAGACCACCGCGGCTGATGTTGACGATCTTGCCCAACCGGCCGGAGTCGGGGCTGACCGCGGCAAAGGCGGTTTTGACCGGCTTGCGCCGCCCGTGCTTTCTGCGTTCGGTGGTCATCGCGGATAACAAACCCCTCACCGGCCCGGGGCCGTTTTGGCGGATTGTGCGGCGTCTCTTTCACGCCGCGCCGATTCGGCAGGAAAACCGCTCGAAAGCAGCGGTCTGTTCCCGTTGCGTGCACGAATTTCCCTTTGTCTGCGATAATATACACTAGCTGCGGGCGGATTACAAGGCGATTTTTTTCAGGCTGTCGATACCCCGCTACACCGCAATACGGATCCGAGTTTCCCTCCGGGCTCAGTCGTCTCCGCCGAGGCGGTCTTTGAGCAGATCCGCGAAGGGATTGTGGAAAGGCTGCGGACCGTTCCGGCGGTCCCGGCGCTTCGGCCGGGATGCCTTCACGGCCGGGGAGGTCTTGCCGCGGGCCGCACCCGGACGACCGCCACCGGACTTCATGGACAGCGAAATGCGCCGACGCTCGGTGTCCACGTCCAGCACCGTGACGGTCACCCGCTGTCCCACCCGCACCACATCGGCCGGGTTCTTGACGAAGCGGTCGGCCAGCTGGCTGATGTGCACCAGGCCGTCCTGGTGAACCCCCACGTCCACAAAAGCGCCGAAGTTGGTCACGTTGGTGACGATGCCGGGAAGGCGCATGCCGGCCGTCAGGTCACCCATCTCGTGCACATCCTCCTTGAAGGCGAAGGCCTCGAAGCGCTGCCGCGGATCCCGGCCGGGCTTGGCCAGTTCGTCCATGATGTCGCGCAGGGTGGGCAGGCCCACTTCTTCGGAAACGTAGTTCTGGATGCGGATGCGCTTGCGCAACGCCTCGTCGGCCAGCAGGTCGGCCACGTCGCAGCCCAGGTCGCGGGCCATGGCGTCCACCAGGGAATAGCGCTCGGGGTGCACGGCGCTGGCGTCCAGCGGGTGGCTGCCGCCCGCGATGCGCAGGAAGCCGGCCGCCTGCTCGAAGGCCCGCGGCCCCAGGCGCGGCACCTTGAGCAGTTCCCGCCGGTTGTCGAAGGCCCCGTGCGCGTTGCGGTATTCCACGATACGGGCCGCCAGCTGCGGGCCGAGCCCGGAGACATAGGTCAGCAGCTCGACGCTGGCGCGGTTGACGTCCACGCCCACGGCGTTGACGCAGCTCACGACCACGTCATCCAGGGCCGACCGCAGCGCCGCCTGGTCGACATCGTGCTGGTACTGCCCCACCCCGATGGCCTTGGGGTCGATCTTGACCAGCTCCGAGAGCGGGTCCATGAGCCGGCGGCCGATGGAAACCGCCCCGCGAAAGGTGAGGTCCAGGTCCGGGAACTCCCGGCGGGCGGTTTCCGAGGCCGAGTAGACCGAGGCTCCGCTCTCGTTGACCATCACCACCTGCACGCCCGCCAGCCCCAGGCCGCGCACGAAGGCCTCGGTTTCCCGTCCGGCGGTGCCGTTGCCCACGGCGACGGCCTCAATGGCGAACTCGCGGCACAGGGCCTTGACGGTCTCGGCCGCCCGGGCGGTTTTCTCATCGGAAAAGTGTGGGTAAATGGTGTCATGGTGCACCAGCTTGCCCTGCCGGTCGAGGCACACCAGTTTGCAGCCCGTTCGGAAACCGGGGTCGATGCCCATCACCCGCCGGGCGCCCAGGGGCGGGGCCATGAGCAGCTGGCGCAGGTTCTCGGAAAACACCCGGATGGCCTCGTCGTCGGCGCGCTCCTTGGTCTCCAGCCGCATCTCGGTCTCCAGCGAGCGCGACAGCAGGCGACGGTAACCGTCGGTCAGGGCCATCTCTACCTGCCCGGCATCCGGACCCTCGGCCTTGATGAAAAAGGTGCGCAGGATCTCCAGGGCCTTTTCCTCGGGGGGTGCGATGGTGAGGTTCAGAAAATCTTCCTTCTCACCGCGGCGCATGGCCAGCAGGCGGTGGGAAGGCACCGCGGCGATGGGCTCCTCCCAGTCGAAATAGTCCCGGTATTTGGCAGCCTCCTTCTCCTTTCCGGCGGCCACCGTGCTGCGGATGGTGGCCTTTTCGGCGAACAGGCGGCGCAGGGCGGCCCGTGCCTCGGCGTTCTCGTTGACCCACTCGGCCATGATGTCCCGCGCGCCCGCCAAAGCCTCGTCGGCCGAGGCCACGCCCTTTTCGGCATCGATATAGTCCGCGGCCAGTTCCAGGGGGTCGCGGCCCTCCTGGGCGAAAAGCGCCTCGGCCAACGGCTCCAGACCCTTCTCCCGCGCGATGGTGCCCCGCGTGCGGCGCTTGGGCCTGTAGGGGAGGTAGATGTCCTCCAGTTCATTCATGGCGTCGGCGGCCATAACGGCGGCGCGCAGCTCATCGGTGAGGTGGCCCTGTTTTTCCAGGGACTTGAGAATGGCCTCACGGCGCCGGTCGAGTTCCTCCCGCTTTTTCAGCCGGTCGCGGATGGCGGTCACCGCCACCTCGTCCAGGCTGCCGGTGGCCTCCTTGCGGTAACGGGAAATAAAGGGCACGGTGGCGCCCTCGGCCAGCAGCTGCGCCACGGCGCTCACCTGGGCCGCGCGGACCTCAAGTGCCGCGGCGATGTCGTTGTAAACGGTCTCTTGCACGAAACTATCTCTCCTCGGAAACGGTGATCGGAAAGGGCCCCGGCCGGGGCCGGCGGAATGCCCCCTATAGGAGCCGCACCGCCAAAAGTCAACCGCTGTTTGCCGCCTTCACGGGAAACCGCATGCCGCGACTGCACGGACGATGCCGGGATCTCCAACGGTCTGCATACACCCGGGTTCAAGAAACGGCAGGCATCCTGCGCTTGTCCGGGAGCGCCCTGCGGGTAAACCGACAGCCGTTGTCGGCATACCTGCTGCGGGGCGGCTTTCAAGGCCGGCGGCCCCATGGCCGATAAGCTCTTTGGACTTCCACAATCCGGCAAGGGGCGGCTGGGCGTCTTCCGCCCGTAAACCCGTCACGGGAGAGACCACTACGGCATGGCGCGCATCATCATCATCACCAGCGGCAAGGGCGGCGTGGGCAAGACCAACCTGGCCGTCAATCTGGCAGCGGCACTGGCGCTGGCGGAACAGGCCACCTGCCTGTTCGACGCCGATCTGGGCCTGGCCAACGTCAACCTGTTGCTGGGGCTCTATCCGGAACAATCCCTTGCGGACGTCGTCTCCGGACGTTGCCGCCTGCCGCAGATCGTCATGCGAAACGCCGGCTTCGACATTGTTCCCGGCAGCTCCGGGGTGAATGCCCTGTCCGGCCTGGCTCCGGAGCGCCGCGAGAGCCTGATCGCTTCGCTGAGCGATTTGCAAAAGTACGATTTCGCGCTCTTCGACACCTCGGCCGGCATCTCTTCCGACGTACTCGCCTTCTGTCTTTGCGCGCCGGAAATCATCCTGGTAATCGTACCCGAGGTCACTTCCCTGACCGACGCCTTCGCGCTGCTGAAGGTCCTGGCGCAAAACAGATTCAAAGCCACCGCACGCGTGGCCGTCAACCGCTGCCGGGACCAGGCCGCAGGCCGGCGCGTCTTCGACCGTTTCCGACAGACGGTCAGGCAACACCTGAAGATGGACCTCTCGCTGCTGGGGGTGATCCCCGAGGACGGCGGCGTGCCGGATGCCGTGGCCGCCCAGCAACCCTTCGTTCAGCGGCATCCCGACAGCCCGGCCTCCCGGGAGGTGACCGCCATGGCCCGCCGATTGATGAGGGAGCCGCCCGAGGACCTCTACCCCAGCGGGGTGCAGTCCTTCTGGCGCAACTGGATGCGCTACCGCGACGGCGGTCTGAAGATGCCCGAGGCCCGTAAAACCGGAAAATCGGTGCGGATGCCGGCGGAGCCGCCCCCCGAAGCCTCTGAGACGGCCGTCCCCCCCGATACGCCGTGCGGTCCCGATCAACGGCATTGCCCCCCGCAGGCACCGCGGTCCACCCTCCACCTGCCGCTGCTGCCGGCCAGCGCCCTGGCCTGTCTGGAGGCCTGCCGCTCCGGGCGGGAGCTCACGACGGTGGTTCTCCGGGATGCGTGTCTGACCGCCAACGTGCTGGCCCTGGCGGCCGCCCGGGGACAGCGCTGCAACCCGATCGGTGCGGTGCGGGAAATCACGGCTGCCGAGCCCGACCTGATCGAGAGTCTGGTGCTCTCCAGGGCCCGTCTGTGCTGCGACCGGGAACCTTCTGTGCACCTCGCCCGCTTCTGGAGCCACGGCCTTCGCTGCGCCCTGCTGGCCCGCGAACTGGCCCGCGAAACCGGCTCGGCCGACCCCGAGGAGGCCTACCTGGCCGGACTGCTGCACGACATCGGAAAACTGGCTCCAGCCGCGGAAAACAGCCCCTCACCGGACAACGACGCCGTGGACGGCGGCAAGCGCCCGGCGCACGCCGCAGCCGGCGCCGGAATGCTGGCGGACTGGGGCTTTGCCCCCCTGCTGGCCGACGCCGTGCGCTACCATCACGCCCCGGCGGCCGAGATCCGTCACGCCTTCGCGCTGGTCAAAATCGTCTTCGTGGCCAACGGGCTTTCGTACCGTTCCGAGGGAAACGGCCGACGGGCCCTGCGGCATGCCGACCAACTGCTTTCG
>JAMOVG010000100.1 GCA_027061725.1 Desulfobacteraceae bacterium | reverse complement strand
CCGCGCGGGCCGTCGTGGAAAAACTGGTAGGGTGTGCCGTCGAAGCGGCTGAGTCCTTCCACTTCGTTGCGCACGGCGTGGGAGTGGACCAGATCCATAACCACCGCCAGGCCGGCGCCATGGGCCGTGTCGATGAGTTCCTTGAGCTCCTCGGGCGTACCGAAGCGCGAGGAGGGCGCAAAAAAACTGGAAACCTGGTAGCCGAAGGAGGCGTAGTAGGGATGTTCCTGGATGGCCATCAACTGGATGGTGTTGTAGCCGGCGGCCACGATGCGGGGAATCACGTCGGCGGTGAACTCACGGTAAGTTCCAACGCGCTCCTCCTCCTGGGCCATACCCACGTGGGCCTCGTAGATCAGGCGGGGCCGGTCGGGGTTGCGCCAGGCCGGGTGCCGCCACCGGTAAGGTTTCGGGGGTTGCCACACCTGGGCGTTGAAGATCAGGCTTTCGGGATCCTGAACCACGCGGCGGCCCCACGCCGGCAGGCGGTCCCCCTCGCCGCCGGGCCAGCGAATTACCAGCCGGTAGCGCTGCCCGTGGCAAAGCGCGTCCGCCGGCAGGCGGATCTCCCAGACACCATCGGCACTGACCTTTTTCAGGGCGAAATCCGGTCGGCGCTCCCAGGCGTTGAACTCCCCGACGAGGAAGATGGCCGTAGCATTGGGGGCCCACTCGCGAAACACCCAGCAGCCGCCGCGCAAATGCAGGCCGAAGTATTCGTGTCCGCTGGCGAAATCCCGCAGGGTGGTGCGGCCGCCGGTCAGCCGCTCCCGGACGGCCGCTACGCGCTCGACCCGGCGTCGCAGGTGGGCCTCGTAAGGAGCCAACAGGGGATCATCGGCCAGTGCCCGGGCGACGGCATCGGTGTTCTGACGGGATCCGGGAGTCATTTGATGAGGGGGCGCTCCAGCATCTTCTCGTAAAGCTCGATGTACTTGCGCGCCGTGACGGCATGGTTGAAGGTGGCCAGCGCCTCTTTCATGATGCGGGTCAATTGGGCGTGCTTCTCCTCCGGGGACCGGTTGAAAAAGTGCATGGCCTGTTCGATGGCCCAGAAGAGACCGGTGGCGTCGTAGTTCTCAAACAAGAAGCCGTTGCCGCGGTCGTTTTCCACGTCGAGGTGCACCACCGTGTCGTGCAGCCCGCCGGTGTCATGCACCACCGGCAGGGCCCCGTAGATGGCACCGATCATCTGGGGCAATCCGCAGGGTTCGAACAGCGACGGCATGAGCACGAAATCCGAAGCGCCGTATGCCAGGTGCTCCAGGTTGACGTCGAAGTCGCAGATGGCCACCCGGCGGTGGAAACCGTGAAAGCCGACGATGTTGCGGAAGTGCCCCTGGTAGTCGCCGTTGGCTACGAAAACGACCTGCAAGTTCTGGTGCCACCAGGTGGAAATCACGCTGTAGAGGATGTCGGCCAGCAGCTGGCAACCCTTCTGGACGGGATCCAGGCGTGAGGGCCAGAAAAAGATGGGGGCCTGGTCGTCCTCGATCAGACCCAGACGGCGCTGGAGTTCGCGCTTGTTCCGCCGTTTGCCCTCCAGGTGGTCGTCGGGTCCGTACCTGGCCGCCAGGATGTTGTCCCGTACAGGGTTGAAGCTGGGGTCGGGAGCGTTGAGAATACCCGTGGCACAGCCGGCATACCACTTGTTGGAAAGCTCGCGGCGCAGCGGCTCTTCCACAAAGGAGTGGCGGCCCTCGACGATCTCCCGCAGGAAGGTCGGGCTCACGGTGTTGACGAAGTGGGCAGCGAAAACACCGCTCACCAGGAAATCCACCGGGTTGTTGTCCCGCACGCTCTCGTAACTGTAAGCCATGTTCTCGTAAAATAAATTCTGCCAGAAATAGGCCGCATCGATGCCGCGGTCCTCGATGTGCGCCAAGGTGCTCTTGACCGTGTGGATGTTGTGCACGGTGAACAGGCACGGGATGCCGGCCTCGCGCGCCATGGCCGGGATAAGGCCGGTCATCCAGTCGTTGCAGTGAATCAGGTCCGGTTGCACACGCGGCACGATGTTGTTGATGACCTCACGCTGAAAGGCCAGCGACAGCTTGGTGTTTTCGTTGCCCGAACCGGAGTAGACGCGGTTGAGGTAGAAGAAAGCGCGATCTTCGGCCAGGTGAATGCGGTCGTCGGGCATCTTGCGCTCGATGCGCCGCCACTCCTTGCGCAGCAGCGGCGCCAGGCGATCCTGGAAAATGGCGCGGTAGTTGGGCAGGGCCACGTGGACGTCGGCACCCTCCTCGAACAGTGCGCTGATGAGGGCCGCCGACACGTCGGCCAAGCCGCCGGCCTTGGCGGTCAGGTAGTGTGAAAAGCTGCCCATGCGATCCGGCAGGTAGGTCACTTCGGGGGTCACCACCAGGATGCGGGGATTCTTGCGTTGCGCTTCCGCCATGTCTGCAGCCCTCAGGAGGTTGATGCCCAGGTCATGAGACCGGGGATATTCTTCTGCCAATCGTCACCCCGCGGAAGCACGCGCGCCGAGAATCCATATCGCCCGGATGCCTGGCAGGTGAGTGTACCCCGGTAAGAGTATCTGCCATCGCCGAGCGGTTTGTCAACCACCATTTCCGCGGCCCAGCTGGACGCCACTTGGTCCATGGCTTCCAGTTTTCCGCTGTAGACTTCCACCCGGACCTCGTCGGGCGTCAGGGCCCCCAAGTGGACCTCGGCCGTCACCACCACGCTGTCGCCCACCCGGAAAGGGCCCTCGCGTTCCGCGCGGGGAAGCGCAATCCACACCTGGTTCCACAGGGACAGCAGACGCTGCCGCTGCTCGGCCAGCCCACGGGCCTGAACACCGCCGTCGGCGATCAGCTCGTCGAAGCATGCCGCGGCCGGAAAGTAGAAACGATCGCGGTACTCGCGCACCATGCGCATGCCGGAAAACTTCTCCATGGTCAGCTTCATGGCGTTTTTCATCATGCGGATCCACCGCAGGGGGGCGTTGCCATTCTTGCGGTCGTAGTAGGTCGGAACGACGTCGTTTTCCAGTACGTTGTACAGCGCCTGGGACTCCAGCACGTCCTGAAAGGCCGGGTCGCTGTGGCTGTCCTCGCGCTCACCGATGGCCCAGCCCACGGTTTCATCGTAGCCTTCGGCCCACCAGCCGTCCAGAATACTGACATTGAGCACCCCGTTGATGGCAGCCTTCATACCCGAGGTGCCGCAGGCCTCGTGGGGTCGGCGGGGAGTATTGAGCCACACATCGGCGCCCTGCACCAGCACCCGCGCCAGGTGCATGTCGTAGTCCTCCAGGAAAATCATGCGGTGGCGCACCGAGGGCCGCTGGGCAAAAGCCACGATCTGCTTGATGATGTCCTTGCCCTCGTTGTCCCGCGGGTGCGCTTTGCCGGCGAAGATGAACTGTACCGGCCGCTTTTCCGAATTGATGATGGCCTCAAGGCGCTCAGGATCCATGAACAGCAGATAGGCCCGCTTGTAAGTCGCGAAACGCCGGGCGAAGCCGATGGTGAGCGCATCCGGGTCCAGCAATCCCTGGACCTCCTCCTGCACGGGACGGGGGGCGTTGCGGCGCCGGTACTGGCCGGCCACGTGATCGCGGCACACCCGCAGCAGCCGCGCCCTGGCCATCTCGTGGGCGTGCCACAATTCCTCGTCGTAAATCTCGTCGATACGCCGGTACTGGTTCTCGTTCTGGGGATCCCGGTGCCAGAGGGGGCCCAGGTAGCGGGCGAACAGCAGGGAAATCTCCGGCGACAGCCAGCTGGCCAGGTGCACGCCGTTGGTGATGTGGGTGATGGGCACCTCGTCCACCGGTTTGTCCGGCCACTCGTGGGCCCACATCTTGCGGGCCACCTGCCCATGCAGCCGGCTAACCCCGTTGCAGTACTGGGACATGCGCAGTCCCAGGTAAAACATGCATAGCGGGCTGTCCGCCGACGCTCCCCGGGGCTGTCCCCAGGAGAGGATCTCCTGGACCGATACGCCCAGGCGCTCCTCGAAGCCCTTCAGCGCCGGCGTCACCAGCGGGACGTGGAACTCGTCGTGGCCCGCGGCCACCGGCGTGTGGGTAGTGAAGATGGTGGTGCGCGGAACGACTTCCATGGCCGTCGCCAGGTCCATTTCCCGGGTGTCCATGGTCAGCGCCAGCCGCTCCAGGCCGCTGAAGGCCGAGTGCCCCTCATTCATATGGCAGACCTTGGGATACAGCCCCAGAGCCGTCAGGGCCCGCATGCCGCCAACCCCCAGCACCAGTTCCTGGCACAGCCGGGTCTTGGGGTCCGCCACGTAGAGGTTGGAAGTGATCTGCCGCACTTCGGGCGGGTTTTCCAGCAGGCTGGTGTCCAGCAGTAGCAGCCTGAGGCGCCCCACACGGATCTGCCAGACCCTGGCCAGGATGTCCCCTTCCGGGCCGGCCACCGACACGACGGTTTCGTTGCCGTCATCATCCCGGGCCTTTTCCACCGGCAACACGTACAGGTCGGTGGCCGGATACTCCTCCTGCTGCATGCCGTCGGCATCCAGCACCTGCCGGAAATACCCCCGACGGTACATCAGGCCGACCCCCACCAGGGGCAGCGACAGGTCCGAGGAAGCCTTCATGTGGTCACCGGCCAGGATGCCCAGGCCGCCGGCGAAGATGGGAATCGACTCGTGCAGCCCGAACTCCATGGAAAAATAGGCGACTACCTCATTGTCGGCGAAAGGCTGGGCTTCACGGGGGGCGATGCGGATGCCGCTTTCGAAGCGTTTGCGGACCCGATCCAGGTGGGCCAGGAAGCTGTCGTCGGCGGCCAGTTCTTCCATGCGCTGCTGCGGTACCAGCGTCAAAAACAGCAGCGGGTTGCGCCCCGACGCACGCCACAGCCGAGGGTCCATGCGTCGAAAGAGCTCCACCGCGGTCGCTTTCCAGCTCCACCACAGGTTTCGGGATAAAATCTCGAGAAAGGCCAGTGGTTCCGGTATGTTGGGAATCACTCGATAGGTCTGCAGATGTTTCATACTCATGAACGGTATGTCTCCCTGGAAAAGTTGTCGGCTGCCGGGATCTTGCTGGTTTTCCGCGGCAGCCTCCTGTGACAGGGCATCATTATAATCAGTTCCGATATATCTGCAAGCAGTTTCAGGGGGTGGCCACCGGCTCTTGCCAAGCGGTTATCCGTCATTACCTTGTATGGACAGGGGGGCTTCATGAAACCCATTATGAAAAAATTTTCGATCATCCTGGTCCTGACGATGCTGGCCGCCTGTCAGCGTGTCGGAGACCCACAGGCAAAAACGGAGAACATCATGGACAAACAACCGGCAACCCTCGAAGAGGCCGTCTTCGCCGGCGGCTGCTTCTGGTGCGTGGAGGCCGACTTCGAAAAAGTCGACGGCGTAACCGAGGTAATCTCGGGCTACACCGGGGGCCGGCGTGAAAATCCCACCTACCGGGAGGTTTCCTCGGGGCAGACCGGGCACCTGGAAGCCGTGCGGGTGCGTTACGACCCGACGCGGGTGTCCTACCGGCAGTTGCTGGAAGTGTTCTGGCGCCACGTGGATCCCACCGACCCCGATGGACAATTCGTCGACCGTGGCCCCCAGTACCGCACGGCGATCTTCTATAAAAATGAGGATCAGCGCCGGGCGGCCCTCGAATCCAAACGGCAACTGGAGGCCAGTGGGCGCTTCGACCATCCGGTAGTCACCGAAATCCTGAGACTGGACACCTTCTACCCGGCCGAAGACTACCACCAGGACTATTACCGCATCAACCCGCTGCGCTACCGGTTCTACCGCATGAACTCCGGCCGCGACCGCTTCCTGAAAAAAGTGTGGGGAGAGACTCCTATGGATGCGCGTACACAATCCGGTGGACGATATACCATGCCGCCGGATGCGGAACTGCGCAAGCGCCTCACCCCCCTGCAGTACAAGGTCACCCGGCAAGAGGGCACCGAACCGCCCTTCGACAACGCCTACTGGGACAACAAGGCCGAGGGCATCTACGTCGATGTGGTTTCCGGTGAACCGCTCTTCAGCTCCCGGGACAAGTTCGACTCGGGCACCGGCTGGCCCAGTTTTTCCCGTCCCCTGGCGCCGGAAAACATCGTGGAGAAGAGGGACACGCGCTTTTTCATGGAGCGCACCGAGGTGCGCAGCCGCCACGGCGACGCGCACCTGGGCCACCTGTTCGACGACGGCCCGGCGCCCACCGGCCTGCGCTACTGCATCAACTCGGCCTCGCTGCGCTTCATCCCCGTCGAGGACCTGGAAAAGGAGGGTTACGGAGAGTACCGGGATCTGTTCAAATAGCAAAACAGGGCGCAAAGGGGACACCGCCCCACAGGCAGGGCAATCGCAAGTAACGATTGGCATGGTTAATGCCGTAATCTTTCGTGGCCTGCGTACACCCGGGTTCGAGGGGCGGGCAGGTTTCGGCTGCGCGCAGTTCGAGAACCGGCGGGAAAAAGATGCGCAGGCCGGCGGCGCGTTCCTCGCCTTTCAGCGCCGGCGGCCGGAGCATCCCCGCCGGGGCTCACGGAGCACAAACGACACCTGCCCGCCCCGGCGGGGTCAGGCTACTTGCGATTGCCATATACGGCGGCATCAGGCGCCGCGTTGCAAGGGACCGGACTTTTCGGTATGGTGGTGATCCACCCGTTGATCGAAAATGCCACACGTACACAAGGAGGTGCTGCATGTCCTGCTATTTCCGGTGGATGAAAGACGTTCTGGAAGAGGCCGGCATCACGGTGGACAAGAACAACAAGCAGGAGGTCGACCGCATCATTCACGAGATGGTGGATGTCGAGTACAAGGACTGCTCGCCCACCTGGAAGGGGGTCAAGGAGCGCATCAAGACCGACCCGGAAACCCGCAGCCGTTTCGTGGCCGACCTGAAGAAGCGCCTGGAAACCGCCCGGTGACACTCACCGTCACACCGCGGATCGCCATCGGGGACGATGAAATCGAGCTGTCCTTCGTGCGGGCCTCGGGGCCCGGCGGACAGAACGTCAACAAGGTGTCCACGGCTGTGCAGCTGCGTTTCGACGCCGCCCGCTCACCGTCCCTGCCGCCCGAGGTGCGGCGGCGCCTGCGGCGCATCGCCGGGCGGCGCATGACAGCCGACGGCGTGCTCATTATCCACGCCCGGCGCTACCGAAGCCAGGAGCAGAACCGCCGCGATGCCCTGGAGCGGCTGGCAGCGCTGGTGCGGGCCGCGGCCCGCACACCCGAAAAGCGCATCCCCACGCGCCCCAGCCGTGCCGCCCGCTCCCGGGTACTGGCCCGCAAGAAACACCGCAGTCGCATCAAGAAACTCCGAGGCCGGGTGTCGGGGTCGGATGATCTGTAGCTATTCCTCTTTTCCCGTCCCCCAGTCGTACTGGCGCTTGACGTACTGCAGGAACAGGGACGTTTCGGTGCGGTAAATCCCGTCGATCTGATTGATCTTGTTGAACAGCAGGTCGTTGAGCTCCGAGAGCGACTCCACGATGAATTCCGTGACGATATCGGTGCCGCCGGTGGTGTGCACGATGAACCACAGGGGTTTGAGCTTTCTGAGCTCTTTGGTGATCGCGTCCATCTTCTTGATGTTGACGTGAAAACGGATGGAGCCCACGATCTCGAAACCCAGTTTAATGGGATTGCTCACGGCCACGATCTGGATGTACTCTTCCTTGATGAGGCGATTGAGCCGCGAGCGGGCCGTGGCTTCCGATATGCCGATCCGTTTGGCCAGATCGGTGTTGGAGATGCGGCCGTCCTTCTGCAGCAGCCGGATCATCTGGCAGTCGATATGATCAATCTTCTTTTTGCGTCCCCTAGTGTTGCCACTGGCCATCAGTTTTTCCTTTCCCTGCACGTGTCGGCGTTGCCCTGTCCGTTCTCAACCTCTTGGTACAAATTAGAAAATGAAGACTTTTTTGTCAATATTCGTGTTTATTTTAAACAATAATGACGGTTTTCGTCGCATCGGCCACGTTTTTTGTTGACATACTCCATCGTTATCCCGTATTTCCCTTAGCGAACTGGCGTGATAATTGCGGACGGCCGCGGGCAGACCACGGACCGGTGAAATCGCATGTGTAAAATTCCACGGACTTTTGAAAGGAGATGCAGTCATGACCATCACCCGGGTTAAAAATTACATCAACGGTGAATGGGTAGATTCAACCTCGACCACCATTGGCGACGTCTGGTGTCCGGCCACGGGCGAAAAAATTGCCAGCGTCGCATACAGCACCAAGGAAGATGTCGACGCCGCCGTCAAGGCCGCCAAAGAGGCCTTCTGGGAATGGCGCTCTACGCCGCCGCTGAGCCGGGCGCGCTACCTGTTTCGCCTCAAAGACGCCTTCGAGGAGAATTTCGAGGACATCGCCAGGACCCTCACCCGCGAGCAGGGCAAGGCCATTGACGAGGCCCGCGGCGAAGTGCGGCGCATGATCGAAAACGTCGAGCACGCCACCGGCGTGACCACCCTGATGACCGGCTACACCCTGGAAGACATCGCCAAGGGCATCGACTGCTACGGTCACCGCCAGCCCCTAGGGGTATTTGCGGCCATCGTGCCCTACAACTTCCCGGCCATGGTGGCCTGGTGGTTCCTGCCCTACGCCATCGTTACGGGCAACACCTTCATCGTCAAGCCCTCGGAGCAGGTGCCCATGACCCAGACCAAGATCTTCGAGATTGTAGATGAAATCGGCCTTCCCGAAGGCGTGGTAAACATGGTGCACGGCTCCCGCGACGTGGTCAACGCGCTGCTGGACCACCCCGACATCGAGGGCATCTCCTTCGTAGGCTCCACCCCCACCGCCCGCTACATCTACCAGCGCTGCGGCGAAACCGGCAAGCGTGTCCAGTCCCTGGGCGGCGCCAAGAACATCGTGGCCATCATGCCGGACGCCAAGCTGGACGAGGCTATGCCGTCACTGATCACCTCCTTCTTCGGCTGCTCCGGCCAGCGCTGCCTGTCGGGTTCCGTTTTGGTGCCCGTCGGCGATATCGCTGACGAACTGCTGGAAAAATTCACCGCCGCCGCCAAGGCCATGAAGGTAGGCGACGGCCTGGACGAGCAGACGGCCATGGGGCCGGTGGTCAGCGCCGCCCATCGCGACCGCGTGCTGGGATACATCGAAAAGGGAATCGCCGAGGGCGCCGAACTGATTCTGGACGGACGCAATTTCACGGTGCCGGAACTGCCCAACGGCTTTTTCGTGGGCCCGACCATCTTCGACCGCGTGACCCCCAACATGACCATCGCCCGTGAGGAAATTTTCGGGCCGGTGGTCAGCACGGTGCGGGCCGGCAGCCTGGATGATGTCATCGACCTGATCAACACCCGCGGCTTCGCCAATGCGGCCTGCATCTACACCCAGAACGGCGGCGTGGTGCGGGAGTTCAAATACCGCGTCAAGCCCAGCATGGTGGGTGTCAACATCGGCATTGCCGCGCCCATGAGCTTCTTCCCCTTCGGCGGGGCCGGCAACTCCATGTTCGGCGACATCAAGGGCCACGGTCAGGAGATCTTCCAGTTCTTCACCGACACCAAGGTGGTCATCGAACGCTGGTTCTAAGTGGTCCGACTCATTATTACGATGGCATTCATCCGCTAATGCGTTCTGTCTGGCTGCGTTGCGAAAATCCCGACATCTTCCCGATATGCCGAAGTTTTCGCGCCTGGCCGGACGGACACCTTGACGGTTTCGGTGCGTCAGCGCATTTACGAACCGGACTACTGAGTGCAGTCGCTGCTCACATCGCATCGCCGGCGGCACGCTTGCGGCCGCCGGCGTCCGCACACGGGAGAAACACATGCCGCTAATCAACTTCGGAAGTATTCTCAGCTTCGCCGAACAGATCGAGACCCAGGACCGGGATTTCTACACGGCCGCCGCGGCCAACGACGCCTGCGCCGACTATCACGACCTGTTTGGCCAGTTTGCCAAGGATGCCGCCAAAAACATCAAGAACATCCAGCGCACCCGGCGGGAAAACGTCACCGAGATGATCCTGGAGCAGATCCGGGGATTCACCCGCGACAGCTTCATCGTGTCATCCGAGGGTGCCGACCGCATGGACGCCGCCCAGGCCCTGGAGACCGCCCGGAGCCTCGAGGAGCGCGCCCTGCGCTACTACACGGAAGCCGCCGAGAAGCTCAAGGCCCTCTCGGAAGTCGCCCGGACCCTCAAGCTGGTGGCCAAGAAGCACCGCGCCCACCTCGAAAAGCTGCGGGAGCTGTAGCCGATCACCGTCCGGCGCCGACCGGCCTGAGCCCTTGCTGCAGCGCCATTTCGATGGCCCGGTGGCAGACGTCGCAGAAATACACGGGCCGGTCAGCGGGATTGCCGGCGGGATCGTGGTAGGGATGGTGGTGGAGGATCTGCTTGCAGGCACAGGCTTCCACCGAGGACGCGGGGGTCGTGTTGACCACCAGCGGCTGGCCGGCCGATTTCACTCTGAAGGCATGGAAACGGCAGCGGGGATTGGCACAGAATCGCATGGTCTGAATCTCCTCATCGGCGATAAACGGCATCACACAGGCTGCCGGAAACGCCCCGGGCCGCGGGCCCCGGACATAAAGCGACGGCGGCGCCATTTGAAAGGAGGATTTTAGCATGACGGACGTTCAAAGCAAAATAAAAGAAATGGCCGAACACACCTTTGGCACCTGGAACTGGCAGAAAGCCTGGAAATCCCCCATGCTGGTGACCGACGCCGAGGGAATCTATTTTTACGACGCCGCCGGCAAGCCTTACATCGATTTCTCATCGCAGCTGATGTGCTCCAACCTGGGCCACAAGAACCCGGCTATCATCGAGGCCGTCGTGCGCCAGGCGGAAAAGCTGCCTTACGTGGCCCCGGGGTTCGTCACCGAATCGGCCATCGAGGCCGTCGAAGCCCTGCGCGGCATCATGCCCTCCGGGCTGAGCAAGTTCTTTTTTTCGACCTCCGGCACCGAGGCCAACGACGGCGCCCTGATCATGGTGCGCCAGTCCAAGGCGCCGGCCTATAAAATCATCTCGCGCTACCACTCCTACCACGGCGCCACCCCGGCCGGGCTGGCCTTCACCGGCGACCCCCGGCGAGGACCGGCCGAGCGGGCCCGCTACACCATCGGCGGTGTACGCTTCGCCCCGGACTGCTACTGCTACCGTTGCCCCTTCGGCCTGGAATACCCCGACTGCCGGGTGCAGTGCGCCCGCTACCTGGACTACATGATCAAGGAAGAGGGCAACGTGGCGGCCATCATCCTGGAACCGGTGGTGGGCACCAACGGACGCCTGGTACCGCCGCCCGAGTATTTTCCGCTGGTGCGCAAGATCTGCGACGAGAACGGGGTGCTCCTGATCGCCGACGAGGTCATGACCGGCTGGTTCCGCACCGGCAAGCCCTTCGCCATGGACAACTGGGACGTGCTGCCGGACATCATGACCACGGCCAAGGGCTGCACGTCGGCCTACACGCCGGTGGGCATCACGGCCGCCACCGGCAAGGTAGCCGACTTTTTCGAAGAGGAGTTTTTCTGTCACGGCCACACCTACGCCTACCACGCCCTGACCCTGGCGGCCATCCCACCGGCCGTGGCCGAGTACCGCAAGCTGGTGGATTCGGGTCTGCTGACGCGCGGGGCCGCGTACCTGAAAGAAAAACTCTACGAAGTGGCCGCCAAGCACCCCTGCGTGGGTGACGTCCGGGGACTGGGGCATTTCTGGGGGCTGGAGATCGTCAAGAACCGCAAGACGCGGGAGCCTTTCGACGTCAAGGCCGACAAGCTGAGCGGCAAGCCGCTGATGACCGGCAAGATCGCCGCCGAGGCCATGAAAAACGGTCTGTACATGGCGGCATGGTACGACACCCTGGTGATCGCCCCGCCGCTGATCATCACCGAGGAGCAGATCGACGAGGCCCTGGCCATCCTGGACAAGGCCCTGGAGGTCGGTGACCGGGAAGCGGTCAGCACGGATGCGGAAGTCTCCCGCTCGTCCGAGTTCTAAACGGCCCGATTGACGGCTTCGGTGCGTCACCGGTTTGCCAACCGGGCCACCAAGGCGGGAAACAGCCGATCGAAGATAGAGAAACACCGCCCCCTCCGGGCTGCCGGAAGGGGCGGTGTTTCAGTTTTTGCCGGGGTCGGCCGGCATGGCCTGCAACCGTTGGTAGGCCTCCTCAACCTGGCGCTGCTGCTCCGGCCCCTGGGCATACTTGCGGGCGTTCTGGAGATGGCTGAGACCCTTCAGCGGATTTCCCTGCTGCCCGTACGCCAGGCCCAGCCCAACCCATGCAGGCGAATAGGTGGCATCGAGCTCCAGCGCCCGTCTGAACTCGCGCAGTGCAGCATCGGTCTTCTGGTTGTCCAGAAGCGTCATGCCGTTGGCGACGTGCCGGGCGGGGGTATCCAGGCGGACGGCCGTGGGGCCGGTAAAGAAAGAACACCCCACGGCGGCCAGTACCAGAAGGGCGACCGTGATCCATACCGGTACGCGCAGTTTCATCTTCCCTCCTGTCTTTCGAAGTATCGTTTACCGTTAGCAGGGGCCTGCTACGCCCCCCCTGTACCCGTGGGCACGGCGGTTCGTTTTTCCTATTCCCTGAAAACACCCGGGGCGCTCAAGCGCCCGGACGCCCGTCGATGACGATGACGACCCGGCAGTTTCGCAGAAGCGCAATCACCTCGAAGGCGCTGCGGATCTTTTCGGCGTCGCTGTTGTTGATGACCACACTGGTCTTTCCCGGACCGGCGGCCCGCAGGCCGCGAATCACCAACGGGTGGCTGGCCACCCGCGGCGATTTCCGGGCGGCTGCAAGACCGCGAAAATAGCGGCACATGCCCCAACGCACCACCGACTCACGGCTGACGTACTTCTCGCCGTAGAGTTGCCGCCCGTTTTCATCCAGGATCCCGGGCACCAGAGCCGGCTGCAGCCCGGTGCCCCGGGCGTCGATGACCAGCCCCGTGGCCGGCACGGCCGTGTCGGCCCCGACGGCTTCAATCTTCCGGTTGCGGGTCTCCTTGACCGTCCGGATGGACTCGATGTGCCGGATTTCGGCAGGCAGCACCAGTTCGGCGAAATCGCCGGTCAGGGCCATGCGCAGGATAATGCGGACCGTGCCGTCCGAGAGGTAGCGCTGCTTGTATACCGGCAGTCCGGCCACCAGCCTTCGAATAGCGGCCAGCAGGCGGTGGTCCTGTCCGTCCAGGTCACGCACCCGCCGGAAAGTGTCCAGCGGCAGTCGATAGGCTGCGGCGGCCAATTTTTCCCGGGCGGCCGCGGTGGCTACAGCGGCCGTCTGCGCTATCTCGGTATTCGGCGAGGGCGATTTCTCAGCCTGCACTTCGATATACCCGCGGGTCCAGTTGACGGTGCCCAGGGTGTCGCGCACCTCCACCTTACTCCCG
>JAMOVG010000099.1 GCA_027061725.1 Desulfobacteraceae bacterium | reverse complement strand
GCTGCCGATCTTCCAGAAGAGCATGGCCGGGAAGAAGATGAAGTAGACCAGGCGGTCGGCGGTCTTGAGAAAGACCGTGTTGGTCAGTTCGAAACGCTTGAGCACTGCCCCCAGCAGGAGCATGAAAAAAACCGGAAAGAGACTCTGCAGCACGATCACGGCGGGCCCCCGGTCGCGTACGCTTCCGCCGATCCCCGCGCCCGTGGGACTGTGCGTTGCGGGCAGTGGCGGGGAATGTCGTCGACGGCGCTGGCCATGGGCAATACGGGCTTTATTTTTAACCGCTGTTGGGGTAGTGATATGGTGTTTACAGGCGGTCGCAGGGAACGGTCGCCAGCAGGGCCTCGAGTTCGTCGTCGATGGCCTCGCTGAACTGGTTCAGGCGGTAACGGGCGCCGCACTCCCGGCAGCGCAACTGCACCTTGCGTCAGGTGCGCAGGGGCAGGAGCTTCCCGCCGCAGGCATCGCATGTCAGGGACTCGTGGCGCACGTTGTTTTCCTCCTGTCGATGGCGGGCATGCCGTGCCACCCCGGGATGCGGGGTGGCGCCTGGGCCGGTCCGCCGGGAAATGCGGAAGCTTTACCACAAACCGCCGGCGTGTGTCGAGGGCTTCGGAGATACGACGGTGACGCACAACCGACCTTGCACCGATCCGGAAAAGGCGGCATGCACTGTTCCGGACGGGCAAAGGCGCGCAAGGGGAAATCTTTTCATGGCGGAGATCAGCTGTACAGGATTCGCGGCCGCGGGCATGGCCTGCGGCATCAAGAAAAACGGCAACCGGGACCTGGGACTGCTGGCCTGTGAGCGGCCGGCCGCAGTGGCCGGGGTCTTTACCCGCAACCGGGTAAAGGCCGCCCCCGTGCTGCTGGACTTGGCACGCGTGGCCGCCGGCCGCTGCCGGGCGGTGGTGGTCAACGCCGGCAACGCCAACTGCTGTACGGGAGAGCAGGGGATGCGCAACGCCCGCCGCATGGCCGCCTGCGTGGCCCGCGAGCTGAAGGTCGACGAAAACGAGGTGCTGGTGGCCTCCACCGGCGTCATCGGACAGCAGCTTCCCGTGGGGCGCATCGAGGCCGCGGCCCCCGAACTGGTCTGCGCCCTGGACCCCTGTGGGTTCGACCGCCTGGCCGAGGCCATCATGACCACCGACACGGTGCCCAAGCTGGTGTGGCGCAGGGGGGAGATTGCGGGCAAACCCTTTACCATTGTAGGCACCGCCAAAGGATCGGGCATGATCTGTCCGGACATGGCCACCATGCTGTGCTTCGTTTGCACGGATGTGGAGATTGCACCCGCCGACCTGCAGCAGTGCCTGGCGCAGGCCGCGGCGCCCACGCTCAACGCCATCACCGTGGACGGCGACACCAGCACCAACGACACCACGCTGGTGATGGCCAGCGGCCTGTCCGGGGCCGTGGCACGGACACCGCAGGAGCTGTCGGTCTTCGGGGAGCTGCTGCAGGACCTGCTGGGGGAACTGGCCCGCATGCTGGTCAAAGACGCCGAGGGGGCCACCAAGCTCATCGAGGTGGCGGTCACCGGCGCCGCCGACGCCGCCGAGGCCCGCCAGGTGGCCTACACCATCGCCCACTCGCCCCTGGTCAAAACGGCCTGCTTTGGACAGGACGCTAACTGGGGGCGCATCATCGCGGCAGCGGGCCGCTCGGGCGTGGCCGTGGATCCGGAGGCCATGCGCATCGTTTTCGACGACGTGGTGCTTTATGAGCGCGGCGGATGGACCGGGGAAGCGGCCGAGGCGGCGGCCACGGCGGTGCTCCGAAAACCCGAATTCCGCCTGACCGTGGACCTCGGTCGGGGAGCGGCCACAGCCAGTGTGCTGACCTGCGACTTCTCCCTGGACTACGTGCGCATCAACGCCGACTACCGTTCCTGATATGCAACCCGTGCGCCTTCAGAAATTCCTGGCCGCCGCCGGCGTCTGCTCGCGTCGCCGGGCGGAGGACCTCATCCGCCAGGGACGCGTGGCGGTCGACGGTGAAATCGTCACGCGGCTGGGCACCAAGATAGCGCCCGACACCCAGCGTGTGACCGTGGATGCAAAGCCTGTCAGTGGGGCGCAGCCCCGGGTCTACATCATGCTCAACAAGCCCGTGGGGGTGGTCAGCAGCTGCCGCCATCCGGGACAGCGCACGGTGCTGGACCTGGTGCGGGTCCGGGAACGCATCTACCCGGTGGGGCGTCTGGACAAGGACAGCCGCGGCCTGCTGCTGCTGACCAGCGACGGGGCCCTGCACCACCGCCTGTTGCACCCCTCCTTCGACCACGAGAAGGAGTACGAAGTGGAGGTGGATGCCTTCATCGCCGACGGCGCGCTGCGGCGCCTGGCCGAGGGGGTGGTGATCGGAGGGCGCAGGACCCGCCCGGCGCGGGTGGCGCGCATCTCGGGCCGGCGGTTTCGCATCGTCCTCCGGGAAGGGCGCAATCGCCAGGTGCGGCGCATGGTGGGCAAGGTGGGGCGCCGGGTGGTGGACCTCCGGCGCGTGCGCGTGGCCGGCATCCACCTGGGAAACCTGCCCGAGGGGGCCTGGCGCTATCTGACGGATCGCGAAAGAAAGATGCTGCTGAAGGACATCGACACCGATCATGCGCTATGAGGGCCCCATCTATCGTCCGCCCAGCGAGGCCGACTCGCTGCTCATCCAGGCCACCGTGGGCTGCCCCCACAACCGCTGCACCTTCTGCATGGTGTACAAGAACGGCCCCCGCTACCGGGAACGCCCGGTGGCGGAGATCGAGGCGGACCTGCGCGAGGCGCGCCGGCTTTACGGTGATGGCGTGCGTACCCTCTTTTTTCCGGCCGGCAACACCATCGCCATGCGAACCCGCAACCTGGCGTACATCTGCCGATACGCCCGCGGGCAGTTCCCGCACCTGGCGCGCATCACGGTTTACGGCTCTTCGTCGTACATCCATCACAAGGGCCAGGACGATCTGGCCGAACTGGCCGACGCCGGGCTGACGCGCATTCACGTGGGCCTGGAGTCCGGGGACGACGAGGTGCTGCGGCGCATCCGAAAGGGAACCACCGCCCAACAGCAGATCCAGGCCGGCCGATGGGTTCGCGGGGCCGGCATGCAGCTGAGCCTGTATGTCATCCTGGGGATCGGCGGGCGCGGGCGCAGCATCCCCCACGCCCGCGAGACCGCCCGCGTGATCAACGCCATCTCCCCGGATTTCGTGCGCCTGCGCACCTTCGTGCCCAAGATCAACACGCCGCTGCTCCAAGACGTCCAGCGCGGCGCCTTCGAGATGCTGGGACCGCTGGAAGTGCTGGACGAAACCGCCCGGCTGATCGAAGGCATCGAGGCCGAGACCACCCTGACCAGCGACCACTACACCAACTACATCAACCTCGAGGGGCGGCTGCCGCGCGACAAGCCCCGCCTGCTGGACGCCCTGCGTGAGGCCATGACCTGGGACACCTCCCGCTTTCGGCCGTTTTTTGTCGGCGATGTCTGAGCTGCGGTCAGCAGAGACCCAGGAAGAGAAAGACGTATCGGCCGTTGTTGATGTCCACTGACAGGTCCGCACCGCGGGACTCGGCGTACAGGATCCAGGGCGGCTTGCCGCCCGGACCGCACTCCCGGTCCGGGTAGAAAACGCCCCGCACGCCGTCGTACCAGGCCAGCAGCATGGGGTCGTCGCATTCCGCGGCCGCCCGGTCGCGGGCCACCTGACGGGCCCTTTCGAAGTCGAGGTCGCCTTCTTCGCAGTGCACGGGTATGACCTTACCCGGCAGCTGATTGAAGATTGTCATTGCAGGTGCCATGATGATATATCCCCCTGGTCGGCGTTTTCCGTCTTTTTTAGCACAGCACACCTGCCTGGAGAAGGATACGCGATGAAAAGCGAATGGATACAGGCCCTGGGCTGCATGACCCACGGCATTTACGTGCTGACCACCGCCCGGGGCAACGAGATCAACGGCATGATCGCCTCCTGGGTGTGCCAGGTCTCCTACGGGCCGCCCCTGGTGGCGGTGGCCGTGCACCCCGACCGATACTCCCATGCATTGATCGAGAAGAGCGGGGTTTTCGCCCTGCACGCGCTGGAAAAAGGTCAGGCCGACCTGCTGGGCCGCTTCAAGGGGCCGGACCCGGCGGCCAAATTCGACGGACTGGACTGGCAGCCGGGCCGCACAGGCTGCCCCCTGCTGGCAACGTGCGCCGCTTTGCTGGAGTGCCGCGTCCGTGAGGTCCTGGCGCCGGGCAACCACACCATTTTTATCGGCGAGGTCGTCCACGCGGAGCGCCGGTCCGACGGGCCCCTGCTGTGCACGGCGGACTACAGCGGACAATACCTGGGAAAGACGTGAGGCGGCCATGACGTTTACCATCATTCTCTACACGCTGGCCGTGGTGCTGGTGGCGGTGGGCATCGCGGGACTGGTGCTGCCGGTGGTGCCGGCTGTGCCCATCGTGTACGCCGGCCTGGTGCTGGCCGCGTGGGCCGAGCACTTCCAGCACGTGAGCACCTGGACGCTGGTTGTCCTGGCGCTGATGGCGGTGCTGGCTTATATCGTCGATTTCCTGGCCGGCGCCGTGGGCACCAAGCAGTTCGGCGGCACCCGGCGCGCCGTGGTGGGGGCCGTCATCGGGTCCATCGTGGGGCTTTTTTTCGGCCTCATCGGCATCATCGTGGGACCCTTCGCCGGCGCCGTGATCGGCGAGCTAACCGGCCGCCGCAGCCTGAAAGACGCCACCCGGGCCGGGGTGGGCACCTCCTGGGGGCTGGTGCTGGGCGTCGCCGCCAAGCTGGCCATCGTTTTCGCCATGGTCGGCATCTTCGTGATGGTGCGCTTTCTGTAGCGGCCGACGGGGCTTCTCACCCGCAATGCCCCGGAGCGATTTGCCCTTTTGCCGCTCTTGTGCGCTTCGTCCCGCTTTTCCCGGTTTACCCGGCGTGCACGGTCACTGAGCGGCGGGCGGCGCGAGCGGCTTGTGCAGGCACACGGCCGTGTCGGGGCAGCAGCACTGGAATTCCGTGGTCCGCCGGATACCGGCCGGGGCGCTGTCACGTTCGGCCGGCCGGTATCCCAGCGCAGCGAAGAACGCCTCGGCCGTCAGCGTCAGCAGGTAGATGTGCGCAACCCCCATGGACAGGGCGTGGCGCTCGGCGGCCTCCACCAGCGAGCGGCCCACGCCCCGGCGGCGATAGCCTTCGGCCACGGCCACCGATCGCAGCAGGGCGTCGCCGCCTGAAATCTCCAGGCCCGCCGCCCCCACGATTTCCTCGCCGCGGCGCGCCACCACGAAATGGCGAAGCTTCTGCGCCGTAATGTCCCCGTGGCCCAGTCCACAGGCCGCCAGCAGCTCCAGCACCTGTTGGTCCTCCCCGGGACGCACGCCGCTGTACATGACGCCCACGATTTTGTCGATATCCATGTGACCTCGTCCGATAAGGTGGGAATTTTCCGATTGAATCCGAGAGTGGCTGCATTTTTACCTGGTTCCGCGCCGCTTGGCAAGTGCGATGTGGCCTCTGGCAGGGCAGGACAATGGCGAGGAGGCTGATGCGCCGGGGAGGGCAGGCATCGGTTGCGCTGCATGAGCCCCGGCGGGGTGCTCCGGCCGGTTCTCCATTAGCGCCTCGCCGATACCGCCCGCCCCTCGTATCCGGTGTATCCAGACGACAAAAGGTCTCGGCATCCACTCTGGCAATGGTTATTTTCGATTGTTTCCTCCTGGCAGGGAAGGTAGACTTGACATGTTCAGATAGGATCTTATATTAGATGATAATCATTTTCACGTATAGTAAAAGCAGATACCATGGCAGATTCCAGGAAACGACTCGACGAAATGATCGAAGCCCTGCGCGGGCAGAACTTCCGGCTTACGCCGCAGCGGCTGGAAATTCTGCGGATCCTGGCCTCCAGCCGGGAGCACCCCAGCGTCGAGCAGGTTTTCGAAGAGGTTCGCCGGCGTTTCCCCACCACCAGCCTGGCAACGGTCTACCGCAACATTTTGAAGCTCAAGGAATTGGGGCAGGTACTGGAACTGGGTTTTGCCGAGGGCGGCAACCGCTACGACGGTAACCGCCCTTTCCCCCATCCTCACATGGTGTGCATCCGGTGCCGCAAAATCATGGATCCCGACGTGGAGAATCTCGAGAACCTTACCGAGCGCATCGCCAGCAGCACCGGCTTCAAAATCGTCAACCACCGGCTGGACTTTTTTGGCATATGTCCCCGTTGCCAGGAGGCTGATTCCGCCTGAGAGGCGCAGGCGGTTTTTTTTGGCCTTTATATGCAAATAATTATCAAATGCTAAAAGAAACCATAAGAGAAACATTGGCAATAATGCGGCAGGCCCGCAGCACCAGGGACCCGCAGCGCCGGGAGCCAACCCGAGACGCCAAAGGCACCCCAGAAGGAGGATCACAGATGGACAAGGACAAACGACTGACAACCGCTTTCGGCATTCCCGTAGACGACGACCAGAACAGCCGGACGGCCGGTCCCCGGGGGCCCGTGCTGATGGAGGACGTGCACCTGCTGGAGAAGCTGGCGCATTTCGACCGTGAGCGCATTCCTGAGCGCGTGGTGCACGCCAAGGGCGCCGGTGCCCACGGGTATTTCGAGGTTACCGCCGACGTCACGAAGTACACCTGCGCCGATTTCCTGTCGCAGGTCGGTAAACGCACCGAGGTCTTCGTGCGCTTTTCCACGGTGGGCGGCGAAAAGGGATCACCGGATGCGGCCCGCGACCCGCGCGGCTTCGCCGTCAAATTTTACACGGCGGAGGGCAACTACGACTTCGTGGGCAACAACACGCCGGTCTTCTTTATTCGCGACCCGCTCAAGTTCCCGGATTTCATCCACACCCAGAAGCGCCACCCGGCCACCAACCTGCCGGATCCCGACATGTTTTGGGATTTCCTGTCCCTGACGCCGGAGTCCATCCACCAGGTAACCATCCTGTTCTCGGACCGCGGTACGCCGGCCACCTACCGCCACATGAACGGCTACAGCAGCCACACCTTTCAATGGTACAACGCCGAAGGCCAGACCTTCTGGGTGCAGTACCACTTCAAGACCGACCAGGGCATCCGCAACATGACCCGCGAGGAAGCGCAGGCCATGTGTGCCAAGGATCCCGACCACGCCACGCGGGACCTCTACGAGGCCATCGCGGCCGGCGATCCCCCCAGCTGGACCCTGGAGATGCAGATTCTGACGCCCGAACAGGCCCGCGACTTCAAGTGGGACATCTTCGACATCACCAAGGTGTGGCCCCACAGCGAGGTGCCGCCCGTCACGGTGGGGCGCCTGGTGCTGGACCGCAAACCGGTCAACTACTTCGCGGAGGTGGAGCAGTCCGCTTTCTGTCCCGGCAGCCTGGTGCCCGGCATTGCACCCTCGCCGGACAAGATGCTGCAGGCGCGCCTGTTTTCCTACCACGACACCCACATTCACCGCCTGGGGCCCAATCACCACCTGATCCCGGTCAACGCGGCCAGGAATGCCACCGGCGCCAGCTACCAGCGTGACGGCATGATGCGCGTGGACGACAACGGCGCCGGCGGCCCCAATTACTGGCCCAACAGCTTCGGCGGTCCGGCACCCGATGCCGGCTACCGGCGTCCGCCCGTGAAAGTCTCGGGCCAGGCCGACCGCCACGCCTTTTCGCACCCCAACGACGATTTCGAACAGGCCGGCATGCTCTACCGCCGGGTGATGAGCGACGCCGACCGCGCCAATCTGGTGGGAAATATCGTCGACCACCTGTCCGGCGCGCAGCCGCGTTTGCAGCGGCGCCAGACGGCGCTGTTTTACAAGGCAGACCCGGACTACGGCATCCGCGTGGCCCGGGGCCTGGGACTGGATCCCGCGGATGTCGAGAAACTGGCGGCCATGTCCCCGGAAGAGAGGGCCGCGGCCACGGCTTCCTGACGGGCGAAGGTTTTGAAAAAAGTTGCACAAATAAGAGTTTTTTGGTATGGAATCGCCGCGGTCAATTTTTAGCGGCAGTTAAAAGCCTTTTTGATCCACACCCAAACAATTCATTGAAAGGAGGAAGTGCGTATGGGGGAAGAATTTGAACTCCACTGCGCGAGACCGACGGGCGGTCCCGTGGGTGCCAATGAGGAAAGTCAATCCGATGAAACCAGTGAAAAGACAAGCAGGGAGGAAATGAAAATGATCATGGTCGGACAGAAGGCACCGGATTTCGCGGCGCCGGCCTATCACAAGGGCAAATTCGTAAACGTCAAGCTTTCCGATTACCTGGGAAAATGGGTGCTGCTGTGCTTCTATCCCGGTGACTTCACCTTCGTTTGAGCGACCGAACTTTCGGCAGTTGCCGAAAAGGTGCCCGAATTCGAAAAGCTAGGCGTGCAGATTCTCTCCATGAGCATCGACAGCGTTTTTGTCCACAAGATGTGGGACGACCACGAACTGTCCAAGATGGTCGACGGCGGCATTCCTTTCCCCATGATGTCCGACGTGGGCGGCAAGGTGGGAACCGCGTACGGCATCTACGATGAGCAGGCCGGCGTGGAGACCCGCGGCCGCTTCATCATCGACCCCGACGGCGTGGTCCAGGGGTACGAAGTGCTCACCCCGCCGGTGGGCCGCAATGTCTCCGAGGCCATCCGCCAGGTGCAGGCCTTCCAGCTGGTGCGCGAAACCAAGGGCGGCGAAGCCACGCCTTCCGGCTGGCGACCCGGCAAAAAGACCCTCAAACCCGGCCCCGATCTGGTGGGCAAGGTGTGGGAGGAGTGGAAGACCGACATGGCCTTCGACTAGACCGGCCTCCCTCCTGAGTTCCGTGCACAAAAGAGCCGGCCCCCGGGCCGGCTCTTTCCTCTTTTCGTTGGGTGATTTCGCCGGAAAGTTGTGCTACAGAATACGGGAATGAACCGCCGCCGTCCATCCTGGCGGCAAGCCTTTACGGGATGACCGCGGTCCCCCGGACGCGAGCCAAAGGCCCTGCCTTGAGCGACTTTTACGAGCGAAACCACCGACAATACTTCGAGTCCACCGTCAACATCGATCCTTCCGCTTTCCTGCAGCCCCTCACCGCCCGGCTGGAGCCCGGGGCCACGATTCTCGACATCGGGTGCGGTTCCGGCCGCGATCTACGCTGGCTTTCCGACCGCGGTTTCAGGCCCGCCGGTTTTGAAAAGTCCCCCGGCCTGGCGGGTCTGGCCCGCCGCCATTCGGGATGCCCGGTCATCGAGGGCGATTTTGACGGGTTCGATTTCTCCGGGCTTTGCTTCGACGCCCTCGTCCTGGTGGGATCGCTGGTGCACGTCGCCCGGAAACGGCTGCCCGCCGCTCTTGGATCGGTCTGCCGGGCGCTCGTGCCCGGCGGTGTCGTGCTGGTCACCTTCAAGGAGGGCAACGGCACTTCCCGGTCCGCCGACGGCCGTGTTTTCACCCTCTGGTGCAAAGAGGAACTGGAAGACCTTTTCACGGCGCAGCAATTCCGCGTTCTGGAATTTTTCAGATCTGCATCCAGGCTGCACTCCGGTGACGTGTGGCTTGGTTTCGTCCTGAGGCCAACGGGTTTGCCATAGGGCATTTGCAATTCCGGCCGCACCCAGCCGCAAAGGCGCACGCTTTGTCAACAGAAGTACTCGTAACGATGCCTTTGAAGGAGCCTCTGCCCCGACCAGTGCGGCCCATATCACATTCGCCATGCGTGGCCCCGGGCCAGAAGCTGTTCAAGAAAAACCCAATAAAGGTCGATAGGTCCATACAGGGGGCAGAAAACACCGGGGCGTAAGGGGGCCGTATATGACGACCAGGACAGGACGATGGAGCGCAGTGACGGTATTTTACGCGGTCATCGTCGCGCCTTTGTTCGTTGCCATGGCAGGCATCATGACCGTTTCCGCAAGCGTCCTCGCGGGGGTATTGCTCATCGGTTATGTCCTGACGCGCGTTGCAAGGGGCACGGTCCAGCGGCTCCGGTCCCCCTTTCCTGAGTGACCCCCTGGAAGTTCGCAGTCTGTCACCGCGTGGCTTGATTTCCCCAATCGCGCGGTCCATTTTTCCCAGACGCCGATTTCCTGGTTTGAAAATAGCGCTATTTCAGATTGTTACATTCCTTTATTGACCGGCGTCGCCCCGGCAGGGTAGGCTGCAGGCATCCCCGGTACCCCAATGGAAAGGAGTGCGGCCATGGCGCATTTCATCTCGTCCCCGATCGACAAGTACGAGGCCGTCCTTTACGGCACGGATGCCACCGACGGCGACTTGGCGGCTTAATTCACTGCTTCCACAATGGAAAAATCGTGGCCTCCTGCTCGTTCTATCGGGATGGAAGCAGCTTGCCCGCAAATCGAAACCAGGGGGGCAGGGTCTGGCTGACCTACCCCTGGTCCCATTTCGGCGCGATGGTTGATGTGCTCCGAAACGAGAGGCCGCTTCATTTCGGGTTCGTCGAATCCACCAAGCTGGGTTACGTTTCCACCCAGAGCGAACCGGTCGGCGAAGGCGACGGTCGGTGATTGCCAGCGCGGCGTGTTTCGCCCAGCGCGTCGCCGATACCTGCGGCCCCTTGAGCCCGGGGGCACCCAACCCATGAAGAGGACGCGAGGGAACTGGCCCTGTGACCGTCCGGCACTCTTTTCCGAAAAGGTGCCAAAGCCCGCCCCGCCATAGGCGGGGAACCATGAGGTCGAATCGAGGACAAGCGGAACTCCTCGACCTCGCCAGCGTGCGGGGGGCTTCGGCCGGCGGCCCCGTTGGGATCCAGCGTACCGGCAACTTCCCGGCGGGCCGGCACTGCATTCGTTTGAAAAGGCCCAGAGGGACTGGTCTTTTGCACACAATTTTGCAGACAGGGAGGCTTTGAGATTGGCTGGGGATAGTGGAAGCGACGCTTTCCGTAGAATCCGTTTGGTTTCCGCAAAAGGAGGGGCCACAGCCGGACAAACCGGCAAAACAAGAAAAAAGGGGCGCACAATGCCTGTGCAACCCCTTGTTTTCTTTTGGTGGAGCTGAGGGGGATCGAACCCCTGACCTCATGACTGCCAGTCATGCGCTCTCCCAGCTGAGCTACAGCCCCGCAAGTGGGATGTCTATTAGCGGTAATCGCCGGGGCTGTCAATACAAAAAATGCACCGGGCGGACCGTTTCAGGGGGATTTTATTGCGCCGGCATGCGGGTTAATCATTGACAAAATATGCGATGGAAAATAAATATACAAGTTTAAACCCTGATCGGGAATCGTTGCGATGCGGAAGACATTCTGACAGCGGGTTGCGCTCCCGAGGAGACCGATCTGGAGGTATTGGAAATGGATCCCAGAGACTACACCCGTTCCGCCGGCGGGCAACCGCCCGATGCGTACAGGGAATTTGACGCCACCGAACTGTACTGCCCCAACTGCCGCGAGGCCGTGCCGGTGCGCAAGCACCTGCTGCTGGTGCTGCCGGAAGGAGACAAGTACGAGTACCGCTGCGTGTACTGCGCGGCGTCGGTGGGCACCAAGATGGATCATCAGCGAAACCCTTCGTTGATCCTGTAAACCGTTTCCCCGCCTTAGAGCCGGAGGAAACCACCCCGGGGCTTGGCCGTGCCAGGCCCTGAATGGGGTGGTTTGCGGCCTGTGGCGGGCCTTTTGGGGAACGTTAGGAATCGTTATATGCTCAGTCTGATGCGCAAGAATGCCGGTACGTGGATGATCAAGATCCTCCTGGGAGCCATCGTGATCGTTTTTGTTTTCTGGGGGGTGGGCAGCTACACGTCACGCCGCGCGGGGCGGGTGGCGCTGGTCAACGGCGAACCCATCCCGCTGGAAGAGTTCAGGAGGACCTACGACAACCTCCTGGACCAGATGCGCCGGCAGTTTGGCAACGCCCTGAACGACGAGATGATCAAGAACCTGAAACTGCGGGAGCGGGCCCTCAACGAGCTCATCGATCAGCGCCTGCTGCTCGACGAGGCCGCCCGGCTGAAGATCCGGGTGGACGACCAGGAACTGGCCGATGCCATCAAGAATCTGCCCATTTTCCAGGTCAACGGGAGGTTCAACGACCGGCGCTACCGCAACGTACTGGGCCAGCTGCGGATGTCTCCGGAGCAGTTCGAGGCCTACCAGCGGCAGGCCATGGTCGTGGCCAAGCTGCGGGACTTCGTCACCGGCATGGTCAAGGTGTCCGACCAGGAGGCCCGTTGGTGGTACGACTGGCGCAATGCAAAAGTCAAGGTGCAGTATGTGGTCTTCGAGCCGGCTTCCTACAAGGACATCAACCCCTCCGAGGAGCAGATCAAGGCTTTCTACGAGAAAAACAAAGAGAAATACAAGACGGACCCCCAGCGCAAGATCCGTTACATTTTTTTCGATCCGGCCAAGATGGCCCACGAGGTCAAGGTCAGCGAGGATGAAATCCAGGACTACTACGAGACTCATCCCAAGGAATTTGAGAAGCCCAAGACCGTTGAGGCCCGTCACATCCTGATTCGCGTGGCCCCGGACGCCCCTGAAGAGGCCGTGCAGCAAGCCAAGAAAAAAAGCGAGGGTATTCTGAAGCAGATTCGGGAGGGCAAGGATTTTGCCGAGATGGCCAAAAAATACTCCGAGGGTCCCACGGCCGAAAGGGGGGGCTACCTGGGCAGCTTCACCCGCGAGAGCATGGTCAAGCCCTTTGCCGACAAGGCTTTTTCCATGAAGGCCGGCGAGGTCAGCGAGCCGGTTCGCACGCAGTTCGGATGGCACCTGATCAAGGTCGAGAAGGTCACGGAAGCCTCCAAGGAGTCGCTGGAGCAGGCCACCCCCAAGATTCTCAAGAAGCTGCGGGCCCAGCGGGCCAAGTCCCGGGCCTACGACGAGGCGGAGAACGTTTTCGAGTCCTCGGGCGAACAGGACGATCTCGACAAGGTGGCCGAGCAGTACCAGATGAAGGCCGTGACTACCGGCTTTTTCAGCGCCAAGGGTCCCATAAAAGGAATAAAGTCCTGGCGTAAAGTGGCCGAAGAAGCATTTAAACTCCCCCTCATGGAAATCAGCGATGTGCTGGAGACCGACGAGGGCTACTATCTCATCCAGGTGGTGGAAGAGCGGCCGGGCAGGATTCCGGCCCTGGACGAAATTCACGACAGGGTGAAAGCCGACTTGGTGCGGGATCTGCAGGACAAGGCGGCCAAAAAAGACGCCCAGGCCTTCCTGGCGGCCCTGCGCAAGGGAAAATCCATGGCCGAGGAAAGCGCCCGGCTGAAGCTCAAGATGGCCACCAGTCAGCCTTTTGGCCGGGGCGGCGCCATTCCCGGCATCGGCTATGCTCCGCAGCTGGCGGCCGCCGCCTTCAAGCTGTCGAAAGCCGAGCCGCTGCCCGAAAAAGTCCTCAAGGGGGGCAAGGGGTATTACGTGATCCGGCTGGACCAACGC
>JAMOVG010000098.1 GCA_027061725.1 Desulfobacteraceae bacterium | reverse complement strand
CAACGAGCTCGAGCAGTCGTACTGCTTCATGATGCAGCTGCGGTTCATGCGACAGATCACGGCCGTGCTGGATGAAAACGAGCCCCCCGACAACTACATCAACCCCAAGAAGCTGTCGCGCATCGAACAGACCATGCTGCGCGAAATCTTCAAGCGCATCGAGAAATACCAGTCCAAACTGGAGATCGACTTCACGGGAGTGGCCTGGGCTTGAAAATTTCCCACCTATACGTCCACCGTGAGGTCGGCGACCACCTCGAGGTGCAAAAATTCAGCAAGCACCTGAAGCTATCCCCAAAACCGGTGGCAGATGCCGCCGATGTGTACCGGCGGGTGCTGGACGCCGACGACCCCGTGGCCGCCGGCAAGCAGACGCTTTATTTGACCCGCAACCGCGGGGAGTTCGTGCGTGACTGTCCCGGTACCCGCAACTACCTGTGCTGCGGTTACCGTATCCTGCACATCGGCACGTACTGCACCATGGACTGCGCATACTGCATCCTGCAGTCCTACTTCCATCCGCCGCTGCTGCAGTTCTTCGTCAACCGCGACGAAATGGACGCCCAGCTCGACGATTTCTTTGCGCAGCCGGGCATCAAGCGCATCGGCACCGGCGAGTTTACCGACAGCCTGATATGGCAGCCGTGGACCGATATCGGCGGACATTTGGTAGATCGCTTTGCCGGCCAGCAAAGTGCTGTGCTGGAGCTCAAAACCAAAACCACGGCCATTGAAACGCTCCGGGACCGGCGGCACAACCGTAAAACCATCGTATCCTGGTCGCTGAACACCCCGCGGGTGATCGCCGGCGAGGAACGGGGAACTGCTTCGCTGCCTGCACGTCTCAAAAGCGCCCGTCGATGTGAGCGCTGGGGATACCCGCTGGCGTTTCACTTCGATCCCATGGTCATCTACGAGGGATGTGAGCAGGAGTATCCGGCCGTCATCGAAGAACTGTTCCGTACCGTTTCGGCCCAAAACGTGGTATGGATCAGCCTCGGCACTTTCCGGTTCATGCCGACCCTGAAACGAATCATCGAGCAGCGTTTCCCGCGCTCGTCGATCGTCTACGGGGAATTCGTCACGGGGCTGGACGGGAAGATGCGATATTTCAAACGGCTGCGCATTGCCTTGTACCGTCGCATGATCGAGCGCATCCGGCAGCTTGCGCCGGATGTCTGCGTTTACTTCTGCATGGAAGACGAGGAGGTCTGGCAACGCACGTTCGGTTTCGCACCGGAACGGCCCGACGGGATTGCCGCCATGCTGGACCGCAGCGCAATGCTGCATTGCGGGTTGAAGTTATGAGAGCAACATTCCGATATTGTTATTGCAGACTGGTTGTGGCGCTACTGGTCAGCGGGGTGCCGCTTGTTCTGGCATTTGTGCCGACAGGGGGAGCCTCAACGGCCTACGGCGCTGATAAAACCGTGGACGTCCGGCGCGTCAACGACGGCGACACGATTACGTTGACGGACGGACGTCTGGTTCGGTATATAGGGGTCGATACTCCCGAGATCGACTACAAAAAGCGCCGGGCCGAACCGCTGGCCTACGAGGCCAGAGACTTCAATCGAAGGCTGCTGCACGGCGGGAAGGTGCGCCTGGAATTCGACAGCCAGACGCGCGACCGCTACGGCCGCACGTTGGCATACGTATTTTTGCCGGACGGCACCTTTGTAAATGCAGAAATCCTGAGGCAGGGATATGGCTTTTTTCTGCCGACGGGGAAAAACCGACGGTACCGGAAGGTGTTGCTGGCATCCCAGCGGGAGGCCATGTCAGCGGGCAGGGGAATCTGGCGGAACTGGCGGGAGGTGGGGAAGGGGTACATCGGTAATCGGCGCTCAATGCGACTGCATCTGAAATCGTGCCCCCGGGCAGCCGGCATATCGAGGAGCAACCGGGTATATTTTAAAACCAGTTGGGATGCATTCTGGAAAGGGTACGCACCCGCAAGGGGGTGCATGAAACCCAATCGGCACAAGTAGCACGCACAAGAAGAATACGAGAAGACTCGGCGAAAGCGGGAGGAACGGTCGCCGGCCGTATTCCGGCCCCCGCCGCCAGGCGTTGACAACGGATCCGCATGGACAAGAAAATAGAAGTCATCCAGACGCTGTTGAAACATCGCGGCCAGGCAGTGGAGCCCATCCGGAATGGATGCCGCCTGACACTGACCTTCGACGAACAGGACTGCGCCGTGGATTTCTACACGCTGGCCAGTGCGCCGGACCAGATTCGTGTGAAAGTCGCCATTGATGGCATCCGAAACGTCGAGAATTCTTCCCGGGTGCGGAAGGTGCAGGACCTGCTGGAAGAGGCCCTCAAAGGGGCGGCACAAGTGGAGAAGCTGAGTTTTTTCGGCCCGCGGGGCGCTACGTTCATTTTCTATGCAAGGGTCGATATGGAAAAGGACCCGGAGGTCATTCTGAGCCGCTTCGAGGCCGCTGAACGCGCTTTCACCCAGCTGCGGGGATTGGATTCGAGAAAATTCCGGAAAAACCTGGACCAACTGGGACTTCCCCGCTCCAGCACCGTCCGCGTAGCCCTGGCCCGCATCTTCCGGGAATCCATCGACGCCCAGGAACTGCTGGCCACCGTGGACAGCGAGGCCCGCAAGATCGTACACAGCGATCAGTGGCGTACGATCCGGGAAATTCGCTCCAAGAACCAGCTTTCGGCCGCCAACTACATCATTGATCTGCTGTGGGATGAAATTAGCCGGACATTCATCGAACGCGCCCAGCAGGAGCTGAATGGCTGAGAAATAAAGGAAATCGCCGTCAGTTGTTTGCAGCAGCCTGCCGCACGGCCCTCACCGACGCGCAGTCCCGGGAATCCAGTTGACGCCGGCGCGCACCGCCGTTCCCGAAAGCCACCACATCCACCACCTTGCTCCAGCCGTCGGCATCATCATAGCGGGTGTAACTCTTGGAGGTCCAGTACAGTTGCGTCCTGTCCTCGGGAGGAGGGAAGCCATGATCATAAAGCTGCTGCAATTCGTCCGGTGACGGCAGCCGCCAGTCGGAATAATCCCCCAGTGTCAGCGACTGGATGTATCCGTTGGCCGCTTTGTAATCGAGGCACTCGCTGTCGTCTCCCAGCATCTCGGTGGCATCCAGCAACGCCCACATCAATCCGCTCTTGACGTCCAGGAAGACACCCCCGGACGCCATTTTGAATCCCGCGCCGGCCTTTGACAGCCGGGCGGCTGCCGATGCCCGCAACGCCGCAACGCGCACTTGCCGCTGCCGTTCGTCGATGCGTTGCAGTTCCTCTCGGACTTCGTCCCCCACACTGGAATCCGGGTAGGACTGCAGGTAGTCTTCGTAGATACGCCGGACCGCGGCGAGATCGGAGCCGGCCTTTTGAGCCTCCACTTTCAGCGCCGCCAAGGCCTGCTGATCCGTGAGGCGGGACTCCATCTCAGCCTGCAGTTCCTTGAGATGAATCAGGCGGGCGTCGTCGGGATAGATAGCCAGAAAATTTCTCAGGTGTTTCAGTGCCGCCTGCAGTTCCCGCGATTGCCGGGCCGCACGGCTATCGCGAATCACGCGCACATAGTAGGCCTCGTGGGCCGTCGACACCATCTTTTCCGCATCTGCGCGGTACCGTGAGGAGGGGTGATCCCTCAGGAAGCGCTGGGCGGCATCCACCTGCCGGTAAACATCCGCCGCCCCCATGGCCTGCAGACTTTCAAACTCCCGCTGATCCCGCAGCACCGCCAGGGAGTCGATCTTATTGCGTATATCGGCTGAGTAGCGGCTGTTGCGATGGCCATTGAGGTATCTGCGGTAGCACTTTTCGGCCTGATCCAGGTCTCCCTTGTCGATCAGTGCCTGTGCTTGGCGGCTCATGTTTTCATAGTCTTTTTCAACAATCTGCTGCCGGACGTCTTCCAACCGGTCCCGGGCCTTGGCGGCCGCATCGCTGCCGGCATTGGCCTGGATGAAAGCCTTTAGCAGCCGCTGTTGCTGGTGCGGGTCAGCCACGCTCTCCACGCGTTCGGCGAGTTCTTCGAAAGCCTGTTCGGAACGCTGCTGACCCATGACCTTGTATGCGGCGAACCCGGCACCTGCAAAGGCCAGCACGGCCACGGCCACCAGAACCGGGGACATCCGGCGTTTCCGAGCCTTTTCGATGGTCCACTTGCGCCGGCGGCAATAGTTTTCGATGTACTGGCGGGCCTCCTGCTCGTCCATGCCAAACTGCACGGCACGCTCCACCAGAACGTCGAGATACTCTGCCCGGATCTTGCCGTCCATGCCGGCAACCTCGATGTCGGAATTGAGTTCCTCCAGGTGCGACTGGGCCAGGGTGGCGTCATAGAGGCGACGGCTGTTTTCGTCCTTGAAGAGGGTGATGCAGTGTCCGGCCAGTATGCTGGAGGCCGTCGCCACGGCATCGGTAGACGAGGACCGGTGGAGTTCGGCCTCCTTTTGCCTGGCTTTCTCCTGCAGCAGCTCCAGCGAGGATCCGGGTGCGAGATCCAGGAAGTCGTAGAGAGAGGTTTTGCCGACAATTTCCAGATTGCTGCTGATCACCCCGGCGATGGTTTTGTCGAGGGTCTCCAGATTGTCGATAGAGCCGGCAGACTCCTTGCGGATGGGGCCCTGGATGCGTTGCCGCACCTGCTCGCTTTCGACGCCGTGAAGCTTGGCGATCTTGCCGATCTCCTCTTCGGTGATGTAGCCCTTGCTCATGCGGATGGCAATGGACTTGTCGATCTCGGCGTTTTTTTCCTCCTGTTTGCGGCGGATACGCGCCCGGATGTCGGCTTCGGACATCTTGTGAAGCTTGGCCAGCTTGAAGATTTCCTCATCCGTCATGAAACCTTTGCTCATACGGATGGTGATGTGGCGGTCGATCTCGGAATACTTGGAGGCCAGCTTCTTCTTGAGCTGTTCGGTGGCACGACGCGCCTCCTCCCGGCGCAGTTCTGGATCCAGCATGACCCGCCGCATTTCGGGGATCATGCCGATAATTTTCTTGGCCTGAAGAGATTTGGTAGGGTGGTTGCGGAAACGACTCCACTTGGCTCTCAGCGAGTCGATGGCTTTCTGGATGACTTCCTCCCGGTTTTCCGGGGGATCCAGGGAAAGATCCAGCAGCAGATAAAAGTTCTCTCTGTCCATAAGCTCTTTAAAATGAACACCGGTCTTCGGATCGACGTTCCCGGTACAATCGTCAGTTCAACGGCATCCCGCAGCCCCCGTACGGTCAGGAGAATGCGCAGCAGATCCGATCAGTGGATCACGAGGCTCTGGCTGCGGGCCTTGGCCTGTTCCAGTTCTTCTCCGTTAATGACCGCGTTGGTTTCGACCACCACCGCGACTTTACGGGCCTGGGAAGACTCGACCGCCGTGATGCTCAGTCGACCCTCCTTGTTGAGCTTGAAGGTAATATCGATGGGAAGATCCGCGGGCAGCCCCGTGGGCAAATGCAGTACGGCCGTACCGATTTCCATGCCATAGGAAAGAGGGACCGTCTCTTCACCGGTTTCATTCTCCATGATGCGGATGAGCACCGTCTCCTGGTTGGCCACGGCCGTGTAAAAAGTCTTGGCCGCCTCGGTGGGAACCGGGGTGTTGCGCAGGATGAGATTATACACCATCTCCTCTTCACCATGGTCACGCACCACCACGCCGAAACTCTTGCTGGCGACGTCCCTGACCTTGATCAGGGAACTCTCCACCGCCGGCAGGGTGTAGCCGGTCTCGCGGGCCAGTTCGTTTGCGGCTTCCTTGACGATCATCTCCGGGCTCAGTTCAAGCACTTCCTCGTTGCTCTGTTCGCCCACATCATGATTTTCCGCGATTTTCTGGACCAGCCCGTCGTTGAGGGCCAGCTTCCACCCATAGATGGCCGCGCCCTTGGCCACCACACCGTCCGGATCGTACACCTTTGGTGTGACACCGAACTCTTCCTGGATGCGGGCCGCGATCTGCGGCATACGCGAAGACCCGCCCACCAGGATAAAATCGTCGAAAGAGTCGTGGCCCTTGCGGGCGGCCTCATTGAGCATCTCACGGGTGAAAGCAATGGTTCTCTCGACAAGATCCCGGGTGATCTCCTCGAATTTTTCGCGCTGCAATTCCACCTTGACCCGTTGCCCGCCGTGGGTGATGGAAATCGGTGTCCTCTCACGCTGGGTCAGGATTTTTTTGGCCTTTTCGGCTGAAATCAGCAGGTCCTGGCAGGTGTCGGGATCCTCCAGGATGTCCTCGGTGGTGCCCGTCTGACGCTGGAACTCCTCGACCAGGTAAGCCACCACACGATCATCCCAGTCCTTGCCGCCCAGGTTATGGTCGCCGCCGGTACAGATAACCTCAATGGCTTCACTATCGATGCTGATCATGGTGACATCGAAGGTGCCGCCGCCTAAGTCGTAGACCAGCACCGATCGCTTGGTCAGAGGGTCCTCGGCGCAGTAGGCGATGGCGGCGGCGGTGGGTTCGTTGATCACCTGGCGCACGTTGAAACCGGCGATTTCCCCGGCCCGCCGGGTGGCTTCGCGTTCGTTGATGCCGAAGTAGGCCGGGCAGGTGATGACCACGTCGGTGACTTTTTCCCCCAGGTTCTGTTCGGCGTCCTGGGCCACCTTTTTAAGGATGAAACTGGAGATTTCTTCGGCACGGTAGATCTTGGAATCGTATTCGTAAAGGAACTCCGGTTCTCCTACGGAACGCTTGACAAAACTGACCACATCGTTGGGATACAGCTTGGAGCTCTCCTTGGCAACGTCACCCACCACGATCACATCGCCGTCAAAAAAAACCACCGAAGGCGTCACACGCTGGTTGTCGCTGTTGGGAATGATGACCGCCTTGCCGTAGTCGTCCACGTAGGCGATGGATGAGTTGGTGGTACCCAGGTCGATTCCGAAAACCCGCTTGATTTTATTTGTCATTTGTCACCGATTCCCCAATTTCCCTTCCGGAACCGTGGACCCCGGCAGGGTCCACGGACCGCTTCTCAGACAGATTATTCTTTCTCCTTGTTGACTTCCTCGATGATCTTATCGGCAATTTGGGCGGGAACTTCATCATAATGTGAAAATTCCATGGTGAACATGCCGCGGCCACCGGTCATGGAGCGCAGATCGGGGGCATAGGTCAGGAATTCGGCCAGGGGCACCTGGGCTTTTATGACCTGGTTCTTGCCCTCGCTGTCCATGCCGAGCACGCGGCCGCGGCGGCTGTTGAGGTCGCCCATGATGTCTCCCATGTACTCGTCGGGTGTGATCACCGTGACGTTCATAATGGGCTCCAGCAGTACCGGGTTGGCCTCGGCAACGGCTTTCTTGAAGGCCAGTGAGCCGGCGATTTTGAAGGCCATTTCCGAAGAGTCGACGGCGTGGAAAGAACCGTCGTCCAGGGTGACCTTGAAGTCGATGGTGGGAAATCCCGCCAGCACGCCCTTCTGGGCCGCCTCGCGGATGCCCTTTTCAACCGCCGGAATGTAGGTTTTGGGGATGACGCCCCCCACGATGGCGTCCACGAACTCGAAGCCCGCACCCCTGGGCAGGGGCTCCATCTGGATCCAGCAGTCGCCGTACTGGCCGTGCCCGCCGGTCTGCTTCTTGTGTTTTCCCTGCACGCGCACTTTTTTCTTGATGGTCTCGCGGTAGGGCACCTTGGGAATGGCCAACTGGACCTCGACGTTGAATTTGCGCTTGAGCTTTTCAACGGTGGCCTCAATATGAACCTGTCCTCTGCCGGAGAGCAGGATCTCGCTGGTCTCGGCGTTGCGGTCCAGCTTCAGCCCGGGGTCTTCCTCGATAAGCTTAACCAGGGAAGAGTAGACCTTGTCCTCGTCGCCCTTGCTCTTGGCCGAGACGGCAAACGAGATGAGCGTCGGCAGCGGATCGGCGCACTTGAAGCGCACCTTGCGACTTTCATCGCAGATGCTGTCCCCGGTGGTGGTGTCCTTGAGTTTGGCCACCGCCACGATGCTTCCGGAAATGGCGCCCTTGGCCGGTTTCTGTTCCTTGCCGGCCAGTTCCAGCAGCTGGTTGAAACGCTCCTTGGTGCCTTTGGTGACATTGTAAAAGTTTCCGTCGGAGCCCAGACGGCCGGAAACCACCCGGAAAATCGAAAGGCGGCCGGCGTAAGGGTCGGCTACGGTCTTGAAGACGAAGCCGCTGAAAGGCGCCTCGGGATCGGGTTCGATCTCCACCTCGGACTCTCCGGATTCGTCCAGGGCCTGCCAGCTACCCCTTTCCTGGGGGGAGGGCATGCCGTCGACCAGGAAATTCATCAGCAGATCGACACCGATGTTGGCCGTGGCCGAACCACACAGCACCGGCACGATCTCTCTCTGCCGAACGGCTTTTCGGAGAGCGCCGATCAGTTCTTCATCGCTGAGGGTCTCCCCCTCGAGGTATTTTTCCAGTAGTTCGTCATCGGCCTCGGCGATGTTTTCCACCAATTTTTCGCGCTCCTCCTCGACCTGGTCGGCCATGTCCGCCGGAATTTCGATGGACGAGGCCTTGCCCTGGTCATCGTACTCATAGGCCTGCATGGCCACCAGGTCCACCACTCCCCGGAACTTGGCTTCGGCACCGATGGGCAGTTGGAGAATCACCGGTTTAATGGAGAAACTCTCGGCCGCATCGTTGAGGGTGCGCATGAAATCGGCGCGCTCGCGGTCGAGCTTGTTGACAAAAATGATGCGTGCCTGATTGAATTCGTCGGCGAACTCCCAAGCCTGTTCGGTCTGCACCTTGACCCCGTCGACGGCGTCGATGACCACCACCACGCTGTCGGCGGCCTGCATGCACAGGCGGGTGTCGGTGAAAAAGTTCTGGTCGCCGGGCGTATCGATCAGGCTGATGGTGTGCTTTTTCCATGGAACCTGGGCAAAGCTGCTGCTGATGCTCGTCTGGCGCTTGAGTTCTTCGGGCTCGAAGTCCATGGTCGTGTTCTGATCTTCCACCCGGCCCAGACGGTTGATCACACCGCTGTCGTAGAGCATCGCTTCGGCCAGGGATGTTTTGCCGGCCCCGCCATGGGCAACCAGTGCGATAGTTCTCAACCTTTCCACGCTTTCCGTCATTTACTGCTCCTCTCTGTTGTTTTGTTGGGTTAACAAACCAGACGATGTCCGAGTAAGGCCCCGATGACCCCGCAGAGGTTTCCCACCGGTACGGCCGGGCAAAAAACCGGCACGCACGCCGCATCCCAGGATGAGTGAAATGCGCAGAGAACGACCGGCGGGTCCCAATGCCATCGGCAAAGGATCAAATCTATAAATTTTATTGATTTAACCGGAAAAAATCAAGACCAAAACGTTCAATTTTCCCTTTCCCCCGGCGCTTTCCGTGCGGCGCAATACCGTACCCCTCAGGGCGTATCCAGCGCTTGACGCACCGCGTGCATGAGGAACTCACGATTGCCCTTGGCCCCCCGCACCGGCGAAGGAATCACCCCCTGTACGCGCAGGCCCAGGCTCTCGAAAGAGCGTTGCAGCCTGTCGAGAACCTCACGGTGCACCGTCTCGTCGCGAACGATGCCGCCCTTGCCCACTTTATTGCGGCCGGCCTCGAACTGCGGTTTGATCAGGGCGATCAGGTTGGCGTCGGGACGTGCAAAACGCAGCGCCGCAGGCACGACGATGGACAGGGAAATGAAGGAAACGTCGATTACGACGACGTCGACCGCTTCCGGGATGTCCGCTGCAGTGGCCTTGCGGATGTTGCAGCGCTCCCGAATGACGACCCGTGGATCCTGCCGCAGTTTCCAGGCCAGCTGCCCGTAGCCCACGTCCAGGGCGTAAACCCGCCGGGCGCCCTGCTGCAGCAGACAGTCGGTGAAACCGCCGGTAGATGCGCCCACGTCCAGGCAGAGCCTGCCCCGCACATCTAGCTCGAAAGACTGCAGCGCCGCCGCCAGCTTCAGGCCGCCCCGGCTGACGAAGGGCATATCCGCGCCTCTGAGTCGGATCTGCGCACCCGGGGCGACAGGCGTGCCGGGCTTGGTGACGGGGACACCGTCCACCAGCACTTTGCCCGCCATGATCAAAGCCTGCGCGCGCTGCCGGCTGTGCACCAGTTTCAATTCCAGCAGCCGAACATCCAGGCGAGTTTTATGGGATTTCCGATGCCGGTGCGTCGGTTTCATTGGAAGCGGGCGTCCGAAATGAACGGGCTGGCAGGGCAGGGAAGCGGCGGGCGGATGTTTTTCAATGGTTGCCGCAGAGCAGTTCGTGGACCGCGCGCAGGATGCCGTCACTGTCGACGCCGTACTTGGCCCGCAGGACTTTCTGGGCGCCGTGTTCCACGAAGGTGTCTGGAATTCCGACCATGCGAACGCCCGTTACACAGATGCCGGCGTCGGCCAGGCATTCGAGCACGGCGCTGCCGAAACCGCCCTGTCGGACGTTCTCCTCCACGGTGACCACCTTGCCGATGCGTTGCGCCAGCGTGCCGATCAGCTTGTGGTCCAGCGGCTTGACGAAGCGCGCGTTGACGACCGTAGCGGAAATCCCTTCGGACGCAAGGGCCTCGGCAGCCGTCCGTGCATCCTGCACCATGTGGCCGATGGCCAGGATGAGCACGTCATCTCCCTCCCGGAGCACTTCGGCTTTGCCGATGGACAACGGGGTGACATCAGCGTCTTTTCTGGGCGGCTTTCCGACAGCCTCGCCGCGCGGGTAACGCAGGGCGATGGGGCCGTTGTGGGCGATGGCGGTGACCAGCATACGCTGCAGTTCATGGCCGTCCTTGGGGGACATGACCACCATGTTCGGCAGGCTGCGCAGGTACGTCAGGTCAAAAACGCCGTGATGGGTGGGGCCGTCGTTTCCGACAATCCCTCCACGGTCGATGGCGAAAACCACCGGGTGCCTGTCGATGCATACATCGTGCACGATCTGGTCGTAGGCCCTCTGCAGAAATGTCGAATAAATGGCCACCACCGGTTTGAGGCCTTCCGTGGCCATGCCGGCGGCAAAGGTGACACCGTGCTGCTCGGCAATGCCCACATCGAAAAAGCGGTCCGGGAAAACCTCTCCGAATCGGGTCAGCCCGGTGCCTTCCGGCATGGCGGCCGTAATGGCAACGATGCGCGGGTTCCGCCTTCCCAGGGCCACCATGGTGTCGCCAAAAACCTTGGTGTAGCTGGGCGTCGGCTTTCCGATGTCCAGGCAGCTTCCCGTTTCCACGTCAAAGGAGCCGCAGCCGTGGAAGTAAACCGGGTTGTCTTCTGCGGGTGTGTACCCCTTGCCTTTCTTGGTGCTGACGTGCAGCAGCACCGGCTCGTGCATATCCCGGATGTTTTCCAGGATGTCGATGAGGTGCTCGAGGTTATGGCCGTTGATGGGTCCGAAGTATTCGAAGCCAAAAGCCTCAAACAGCATTCCGGGTGTCACGAAGGTCTTGAAGGACTCCTCGGTGCGTTTCATCAATTGGTAGATATCGTCACCGATTTTGGGCAGCGACTTGATGAATTCGCCGAAATCGCGGCGCAGGTCCTGAAGCCTGCGGGCGGAAAAGGTCCGGCTCAGAAAAGAGGAGAGGGCGCCCACGTTTGGCGAAATGGACATGTCGTTGTCGTTGAGGATCACGATCAGGTCCTTGTGAATGCCGCCGGCCTGGTTGAGGCCCTCGTATGAGATACCGGCGGTCAGCGACCCGTCCCCGATCACGGCGATGACCCTGGCGGGATCCTTGCGCAGGCGCTTGGCACAGGCGATTCCCAGGCCTGCGGAGATGCTGGTGCTGCTGTGGCCGGTGGAAAAAGCGTCATAGGGGCTTTCCGAAATACGGGTAAAGCCCGAAAGGCCCCCGTATTGCCGGAGGGTGTGAAAGAGCTGCCGACGGCCGGTGAGCAGCTTGTGGGCGTATGCCTGGTGACCGACATCCCATATGATCTTGTCGTCGGGTGTCCGGAATACGTAGTGCAACGCGATGCCCAGTTCAACGGCACCGAGACTCGAAGCCAGGTGGCCGCCGGTCTTGGAAACCACGTTCACGATAGTGAAACGAATCTCCTCGGCCAGTTTCTCGAGATCACTTCGGCTCAGCTTTTTCAGGTCTTCCGGAGATTCGATGTTTTCCAGAAAAGTCAATTTGGTGAATTCTCCCTGTGCCATACACGGTATGGCTCCCCAGGTTCACGTTGTGGCGGCGCCGTTGCGGAGGCGGTTGGCATGAGGGGCCGCACGCCAAGCTGTTAACAAAAGCTCAGACGGCTTGCAAGATTTTATTGCCGCCGGGCCGTTTCGCTTTCTATGATTCCGATTTTTCAAAGGGAACTTCACGCACCTGTCCATCGGCGTCCTCGATCAGGAGGCTGATCTTGCGCTCGGTCTCGTCCAGCACACGGCTGCAGTAGGCGGACAGACGCATGCCTTCTTCGAATTTTTTGACGGCGCGCTCCAGGGGCAGATCACCACCCTCAAGATCCTCAATAATTTTTTCCAGTTTTTTTATTGCACTTTCAAAGGATTGCTTGCTCATCGCTTCGTGTTTCCTTTACCTTTTTCGCCTGTCTGCGGTGGCTGCTTGGCGGTTTTCCTGCCAGTGGCTGTAGCCGTCAGACTCCCCCTGGCCAGTATGATTTCCAACTCTTGCCCCAAGGGTACGCTGCAGGCGCTGGTGACGACCCGGCCGGTCTGCTTGTTCCTCGTGATGCTGTAGCCTCTCTGCAGCACTGCTTGCGGGTCCAGCGCCGAGAGCGTTGCCTCACGTTCCTGCAGCCGGCCCCGGAGGTGATGAAGGAGGGATTGAATGTTGTGCCGCGAGCGGCCCTCGATATTTTCCAGTTTAACTTTATATTCTTGTATCTTTCTTATTGGATTAACACCATTAATAGAACTTTGCAGAATCTCGATCCGGTGGCGATGATGTTCGACCGTACGCGTCAGCGCAAGCTGAAGGCGGTGTCGATTGGCCTTGAGACGATCCCGCTGTAGCTGCAAGGCTTTGCGGGGATCGACCAGCCTGGACATGAGGCGCGCCAGAAGGGTGCGGGCTTCGGTGATACGACGTCGGCAGGCGCTGGTCAGCCGCTCGGTCATTTCGTCGCAGCGCATCAGCAACTCTTCCTTTACCGGCACTACGATTTCGGCGGCGGCCGAGGGGGTGGGCGCCCGCACGTCGGCGACCATGTCGGCAATGGTGTAGTCGGTCTCGTGCCCTACGGCGGAGATGATCGGAATGCGGCTTGCGGCGATGGCGCGGGCCACGAGTTCGGTGTTGAAGGCCCAGAGGTCTTCAAGGGACCCGCCGCCCCGGGCGAGAATGATGACATCGGCTTTGCCGCGACGGTTCACCATACCCAGCGCCGCCGCGATCTCTCCGGGAGCCTCTTCGCCCTGGACCTTTACCGGTACGATTTCCACCGCAAGGTTTTCGAAGCGGCGGCCGAGCACGTTGAGGATGTCGAAAACG
>JAMOVG010000097.1 GCA_027061725.1 Desulfobacteraceae bacterium | reverse complement strand
TGCGACCGCCTGTAAACACCATATCACTACCCCAACAGCGGTTAAAAATAAAGCCCGTATTGCCCATGGCCAGCGCCGTCGACGACATTCCCCGCCACTGCCCGCAACGCACAGTCCCACGGGCGCTGGGATCGGCGGAAGCGTACGCGACCGGGGGCCCGCTGTGATCGTGCTGCAGAGTCTCTTTCCGGTTTTTTTCATGCTCCTGCTGGGGGCGGTGCTCAAGCGTTTCGAACTGACCAACACGGTCTTTCTCAAGACCGCCGACCGCCTGGTCTACTTCATCTTCTTCCCGGCCATGCTCTTCTGGAAGATCGGCAGCGCCCCGGCGGCCGCCAACGTCGACTTCGGGTACATCCAGGCGGCCCTGCTCGCCCTGCTGACCACCTTCGTGCTGAGCAGTGTCTACATCCGCCTGCGCCCGGTGCGGGACTTCGCGGCGGGCGCCTTCTCCCAGAGCTGCTACCGCTTCAACACCTACATCGGCATGGCTGTGGTCATGAACGCCCTGGGCGAAGAGGGACTGCTCTACTTCAGCATCCTCATCGGCCTGCTGATCCCGCTGATCAACGTCATGGCCGTCAGCGTGCTGATCTGGTACTCCGGGCAGCCCGCCGACGGCCGGCGGCGCCTGGCCGTCACCCTGCGCGCCCTGGGCACCAACCCGCTGATCATCGCCTGCCTGGCCGGCATGCTCTACGCCCGCGTTGCCGGTCGTTTTCCGATCTTTCTGGACAACACCTTCCGGCTGATGACCTACGTTACCCTGCCCCTGGCACTGCTTTCGGTGGGCGGATCGCTGACCCTGGCCGGACTGCGGGAAAACCTCTCCCTGGCGGCCACCGGTGCGTTCTTCAAACTGCTGGTACTGCCCGCCAACGGCTACTTCTTCCTGCGCCTGCTGCACATCGGCGGCCTGCCTTTCAGGACCGTCATGATTTTTCTCACGCTGCCCGCGGCCACGGCCATATATGTCTTGTCGTCGCAGCTTCACAGTGATACCGATCTGGCATCGGCGGCCATCATGCTGTCTACCCTGGTTTCCTTTGCCTCTTTATCGATTGCCCTGCTGATCTAGGAGTCTGACGCCTATGGACGCAAACATGGAGACGAACGAACGCAATTTCCGCATCACCATCGAGTACGACGGGACCGGCTACCACGGCTGGCAGCGGCAGAAGGACCGCCGCTCCATCCAGGGTGAAATCGAAAAGGCCCTGGAGAAACTGACCTCGCAGAAGGTGACACTGATCGGCTCCGGCCGCACCGACGCCGGGGTGCACGCTCTGGGCCAGATCGCCAACTACCGCTGCCGGACGCGCATGTCGGCCCAGGCTTTTGAGAAAGGGCTCAACAGCCTGCTGCCCGAAGACATCGTCATCCGCGGCTGCCGCGAGGTGGACGAGAGTTTCCACGCGCGCTACGACGCCGTGGGCAAGCGCTACCGCTACTGCATCCTCAACCGGCCCACGCCGGCCGCCGTGGGCCGGCAGTACGCCTGGTACCTGAAAAAGCCCCTGGACGTGGCGGCCATGGAGTCCGCCGGCAGCCGCATCCTGGGCAAGCACGACTTCAAGGCCTTCGAAGGCACCGGCAGCCCGCGTTCACACACCATCCGCACGGTGGTGGAAGCCAAATGGCGCAAGGCCGCCTCGGGACTGCTGGTGTTCGAGATCGAAGCCGACGGCTTCCTGCGCTTCATGGTGCGCAATATCGTGGGCAGCCTGGTGGACGTCGGACAGGGCAAGAAAACCCCTGACGACTTTGAAGCCATCCTCAATGCCCGGGACCGCAGCCTGGCCGGCATCACCGCCCCGCCCCAGGGCCTCTTCCTGCTGCGGGTAAAGTATTGACGAGAGTTTGCCGATGAACAATCTGAGCAGCAAACGGGTGCTGATCGTCAAGCTGCGCTACATCGGTGACACGCTGAGCATCGCCCCGGTGGCGGCCAGCCTGGCCCGCGCGGCGCCCGGGGTGCGCATCGAGGTACTGGTCAACCGCGGCACCGAGGAGGTTCTGGCGCACGACCCCCACATCCACCGGCTGTGGACCTATGACCGCCGCCGGGCAAAGGGGAGTCTGCGGTCGTCCGTCGACTACCACCTCGCGTTTTTCCGCAGGCTGCGGCCCCGGCGCTACGACGTCATACTGGACTACACCCACGGGGACCGGGCGGCCTTTCTGTGCTTTCTCATCGGCGCACCCCTGCGGGTCACCTACCGGGATGCCAGCCGGCTGTCGCGCCTGCTGATGAACCGCGTTGTGGACGCCGAGCCCATCGATTTCCATATCGTGGACTACCAGCTGGAGGCACTCAAGCTGCTGGGCGTAACGCAGTTCGACCGCACCCTGAAGATGACGGTGCCGACGGAGGTGCAGCAGCGGGTGGACCGACTGCTGCGCGAAACCGGGGTTGCCGGAAACCGGACCCGCGTGGTCATCCACCCGGGCGCCGGCGGCCCCCTGCGGCAGTGGCGCCCGGATCGTTTCGGATGCATTGCCACGCGCCTGGGCCAGCGGCCGGACACGGCGGTGCTGCTCATCGGCGGACCCGGCGACGTTGCGCTTGTGGACCGGGTGGCCGCTCACATGCGGGTCCCGGCGGCGTTCCGGTCCACATCGCTGGGCCTGCTGGAGACCGCGGCGCTCATTCGCCGCTGCGACCTGTTCATCGGAAACGACTCGGCGCCGGCGCACATGGCTGCGGCCGTGGGTACGGCCAGCCTGACCCTTTTCGGGCCCACCTGGCCCCACATGTGGCGGCCGTTGAGTCCCCAAGGGCGGGTAATCTTCAAGGAAGTCCCCTGCCGCGCCTGCCGCCAGGAGCGCTGCGTGCGCCCCGACGGGACCTGCATAGACCTGATCGGTGTCGAGGAGGTCTGGCAGGCGGTGGGCGAGATGCTCTCTTCGGGGACGACAAGCCCCTGCTGAGCGGCGCAGGCAACAAAACAGAAACGGAACAGAGACCATGGCAAGCACGCCCACGTACAGTGAACTGGAACGGCGCATCGAGTTTCTCGAAAAGGAACTGGAGCGGCGCCAGCACGAATGCGAAATCCTGCGGCAACGCGAACAGAAGTACCGCCGCATCTTCGAAAATGCCGGCGAGGCCATTTTTCTGCTGGAAAATGACCGCTATGTGGACTGCAACCCCAAGGCCCAGGAGCTGTTCGGTTGCCGTCGCGAAGACATCATCGGCAGCCGCCCGGACCGCTTTTCACCTCCCTGCCAGTGCGACGGCGTGGAATCCCTGGCCCGTGCCAGGCAGAAAATGTCCCAGGCCCTGGCCACCGGCGAACCCCAGTTCTTTGAGTGGCGCCACACCCGCCTGGACGGCACCGCTTTCGACACCGAAGTCTCCCTGACGCGCATCGAACTTTTCGGCAAGCCGGTACTGCTGGCCCTCATCAAGGACATCACCGAACGCAAGCGCATCCAGGATTCCCTGCGCCGCAGCGAGGAGGAGTACCGCACGCTGGTGGAAAATCTCAGCGTGGGGGTCTACCGCAACACGGGCGGTCCCGAGGGACGTTTTCTGAAGGTCAACCGCGCCATGCTGGAAATTTTCGGTTTCGATACGCCCGAAGAGTTCATGCGCACACCAGTGGCGCAGATGTACTGTCATCCCGAGCAGCGGCAGGCTTTCATCGAACAGCTCGAGCGCGACGGACTGCTGCGCAATCAGCGCCTTCGGCTGCGGCGCAAAGATGGCAGCTCCCTGTGGGTCTCCTGCACGGCAGCGGTCAAGCGGGATGCGCAGGGAAATTTGCTGTGGATCGACGGCATCATGGAGGACATCAGCGAAATCGTGGCCTCCGAGGAGGCGCTGTGCAAGACCAACGAGGTACTGCAGGCCCTTTTCGAGTGTTCGCCCGCGGCCGTCGTCAGCTTAGACTGCGACCGCCGGATCACCAGCTGGAACCCGGCGGCCGAACGCATCTTCGGCTGGAAGCAGGAAGAGGTCATCGGCCGCACCTTCCCGGCCGTCCCCGAAAAGGACCTGGTCCGTCACCGAAAAGTGTTCGACAGCATCATGAACGGTGAAACACTCAAAGGCCTGCGGCTGGTGCGCCGGCGCAAGGACGGTGTCAAGATCACCGTCAAGGCCGCCGGAGCGCCGCTGCGAAACGCTGCCGGGAAAATCATCGGTCTGGTGTCTGTCATGGAGGACATCAGTGAGATGGTGGCCTCCGAGGAGGCGTTGCGCAAGACCAACGAGGTATTGCAGGCCCTTTTCGAGTGTTCGCCCGCGGCCGTCGTCAGCTTAGACTGCGACCGCCGGATCACCAGCTGGAACCCGGCGGCCGAACGCATCTTCGGCTGGAAGCAGGAAGAGGTCATCGGCCGCACCTTCCCGGCCGTCCCCGAAAAGGACCTGGTCCGTCACCGAAAAGTGTTCGACAGCATCATGAACGGTGAAACACTCAAAGGTCTGCAACTGGTGCGCCGGCGCAGGGACGGCTCCGAGATCACGGTCAACGCTGCCGGAGCGCCGCTGCGAAACGCCGCCGGGGAAATCATCGGCCTGGTGTCCGTCATGGACGACATCACCGACCGCATCCGTGCCCGCGAGGAACTGCAGGCCGCCAAGGCCGAAACCGAGGCCGCCAACCAGGAACTGATGGAGGTCAACCAGCAGTTGGAGGAGGCCATTGCGCGGGCCAACGAGATGGCCCAGGAAGCCGAACTGGGCAGCATGGCCAAAAGTCAGTTCCTGGCCAACATGAGCCACGAGATCCGCACACCGCTAAACGGCGTCATCGGGTTTACCGACATGCTGATGGATACCGACCTGGACGAAACCCAGCGCGACTACACCATGACCATCAGGCGCAGCGGCGAGGCGCTGCTGTCTTTGATCAACGACATCCTGGATTTTTCCAAGATCGAGGCCGGCGAGCTGGAGTTCGAGGAAATCGAATTCGACCTGGAACTGCTGGCCTACGACGTGTGTGAACTGATCCGTCCCAAGGTCGACAACCTGCCCGTGGAGATTCTGTGCCGCATCGCCAACGATGTGCCCTCGCGGGTAATCAGTGACCCGCTGCGCTTCCGCCAGGTATTGACCAACCTGATGGGCAACGCCTCCAAGTTCACCGATGCCGGCGAGATCGAACTGTCCCTGGATGTGGCCGATGAGGACTCCGACGGACTGAAAATCCACGTGGCCATCCGCGACACGGGCATCGGCATCCCCGAGGAAAAGCTCGAGCACATCTTCTCGCCTTTCCAGCAGGTAGACGGCTCCACCACCCGCAAATACGGCGGCACCGGGCTGGGGCTTTCCATCTGCCGACAGATCGCCAACCTGATGGACGGGGAGGTGTGGGTAGAGAGCCCGGCGGGAAACCGGTCGGCCGCCGGCGGTCCGGGCAGCGTTTTTCACTTCACGGCATGGGTCAAAAAAGCGCAAACCCGGCGCCGGACGTGCGTGCCGCCCGCACCGCTGGCGGGACGCCGGGTGCTTATCGTCGACGACAACCGGGCCAACCGCAAGATCCTGGCGCGCATCCTGGACGCCATGAAAATGCGGGTCGTCAGTCTCTCGGCCGGTGACCAGGTGCTGGGGGCCCTGGAGGCGGCCGAAGCAGACGGCAAACCTTTCGATTGCCTGATATCTGACATCCAGATGCCCGGCACCGACGGCTACATGGTGGCCCGGCAGGTGCGCGCGGCCGGGAGCGCCTTTGCCGCAATGCCCCTCATCGCCCTGTCCTCCATGATGGAGGACGACGCCAGCAAGTGCCGCCAGGCCGGCTTCGACGCCTTTCTGACCAAGCCGGTGCGGCGCGAAAAGCTCTGCAGCCTGCTGGAACGCACCCTCTCCCCACGACCGGACGAAGGCGCGCCGCAACGGGAGCGTGAGATCATCACGCACTACAGTGCGCGCGAAGACATGAAGCGGTCCGTACGCATCCTGCTGGCCGAGGACAATCCCGTCAACCAGAAGCTTGCCAAGCTGATGCTCTCCAAGGCGGGCTACCACGTGGACGTGGCCGGCACCGGCCGCGAAGCGGTGGAGAAATACACGGCCGCGCCGGATGACTACGATCTCATTTTCATGGACATCCAGATGCCGGACATGGATGGCATCGAAGCCACCAGCGCCATCCGCGAGTTCCAGCGCACGGTAGTCAACGGCGCCCAACGGCACGTGCCCATCGTGGCCATGACGGCCCACGCCATGAAAGGCGACCGCGAACGCTGCATCGAGGCGGGCATGGACGACTACACCACCAAGCCCATCAAACGCGAAACGGTGCTGAATCTTCTGGAGAAATGGGTCTTCCGGGAGAAGCGGGCCGCCGTCTGAGTTTCAGCGCGCCGCGGCTTCGGCGGCGCCCTTCTTGATCTCCTCCAGGCGCCGGTTGTAATAGGCGATGACTTCCCGCCGGTTGAGCATTCCCAGCAGCTCCCCGTAATCGTCATCCTTGACCACCGGCAGCGAATCGATGTTCTTCTGCGTGAACTTCTGCATGACCGTGTTGAGGTCGTCCGACGGCGTGGTGACGATGATGTCGGTGACCGCGATATCCTTCATCACCACCAACGGCTCGATCTCCCGGTTGAAGAGCACGCTGCGAATGTCCGTGCTGGAGAAGATGCCGGTCAGGCGCCCCTCGCGGTCCACCACCGGAAAGTAGTGCTGCTTGGTCTCGGAAAAAAATTTTTTGAACTCCTGGAAGGGCATGTCCTCGGGGATCAGCTGGACCTTGTGCACGTAAGGCATCAAGTCCTTGACGTGAATGGCCTGCAGGATGTCGACGAAGAACTCGCCGGCATGGGCGGCCGAAGCCACCTTGTTCTTGACCTGCTTCTCGTAAATGGTCCAGCGCTTAGAGGCCATGTAGGTGATAGAGCACACCAGCAGGCTGGGCAGCAGCAGGTGGTAGGAATTGGTCATTTCGCTTACAAAGATAATGGTGGAGATGGGGGTGTTGGAAACCGCGGTGAAGAAGCCGGCCATACCCACCACCACGAAGGCCCCCGGCTCGCTGATGACGGTGGGCATCAGGTTGTGGAAAACCTTGCCTACCGCCCCGCCCATGGCGCCGCCGATGACGACGGAAGGGCCGAAGACGCCGCCGGAGCCGCCGGAACCGATGGAAAAGGAGGTCGTAAAGATCTTGCCCAGAGCCAGCGCCACCAGGAACAGGATGGTCACGTGGCTCTCCATGGTGAGGGTCTGTTGGATGTATCCGTAACCGAAAGCCAGGGTCTGGGGCAGGAAGAATCCGATGATGCCGGTGCACAGGCCACCGATGGCCGGTTTGATGTGGTTGGGGATGTTGAATTTCCGGAACATCGCCGTAATGCCGTAAAAGGCCTTGACGTACAGCACACCCGTGGCGACCAGCACCAGGGCCATGGCGATATAGGGCCCCAGCTCCAGGGGGTTGCGGAATACGAAATCCGGAGAGGAGAACAGGCTGCCCCAGCCGAACACCAGGCAGAACAGGCAGTAGGCCACCACCGAGGAAATGCCGGCCGGAATGATGACCTCGGACTCGAACTCGGGGTCGCGGTAGAGCACCTCGGCGGCAAACAGCGCGCCGGCCATTGGCGCACGGAAAATAGATCCGATGCCGGCCCCCACACCGGCCGCCATCATGATGCGCCGATCGCGGTCGGAAAGCTTCAGCTGCGTGGCCAGGAAAGATCCGAAGCCGGCGCCGATCTGGGCGATGGGCCCTTCGCGGCCGCCGGAACCGCCCGTGGTCAGGGTGATCGCCGAGGCAATGGTCTTGATGAAGGGGACCCTGGCGCGGATGAACCCGCCGTGGTTGTGGTAGGCATCGATGGCGGCATCGGTGCCGTGCCCTTCGGCTTCCGGCGCGAAGGTGTATACTATCCAGCCGGAAAAGATGCCGCCAATGGCCGGCAGCAGCAGCAGCAAGGTGCGGTTCAGGGGGGTGGTGCTGCGCGGAATGAGGTGATGCTCACCGGCCGGCGGCGGCGGGCGGTAGCCGGCCAGCAGGTCCATGAAGTAGTGCATGCCCAGCTGGCACAGGTAGTGAAACAGGATGGAGCCGGCCCCGGCGATGAGGCCGATGACAAGGAAGTAAAAAGCCCAGCGGCTGGCGAGAGCAACGTCGAACAGCATCTCCTTTTCACGCTTTTCCCGCCTGGCCCGTCGGGACGCTTTTTTCTCTGACTTGGACTCTTTCAAAGTCGTCCGATCTCTGTGGTTTAGGTCTCCAGCTCCCGGACACCCTTCAGGATACTGTCGAACAGCGGTTTGATGAGATCCTCTTCCACGCACGAAAAGGCGATGCGCAGGTTGTGTTCGCCGATGGAGATCAGTCCGATGCCGTACTTGTCCAGCAGGTGCCGGCGCAGCTTCTCGGCATTCACCCGCTTGAGCCGTATGCACATAAAGTAGCCGGCGTTGAAGGGGTAGACATCCCAGGCGTCGGCATAGCGCTCGTCGGAGAGCACCTCGCGCACGCGGCGCGCGCGGGCGGCCAGGATGTCGAACTTCTCCTTTTTCTCGCGGGCGTAGACGCTGCTCTGCATGGATTTAAGCACGATGGACTGGCTCAGGTGCGAGGCGTTGGAGATGGAGCCGCGCACGGCACCGGCGGTTTTCTTCTCCAGGGCTTCGTAAAAGGCGCCGGCCTCGCCGTCCACGCCCGTGCCGTAAGTGATGAACCCCACCCGCAGGCCCCAGACGAAGTTCTCCTTGGTGGCGCCGTCCAGCTTGACGGCCAGGATGCGCGGGTGCAGGCCGCACAGCCGGGCGAAAAGCGACTCCTTCATGGTCTCCGGCTCGTAGAAGAGCCCGAAATAGGAGTCGTCCAGGGCCACCACCACGCGCGTGCCGGCCTCGGCCAGCTTCAGCAGGATGCCGCAGATCTCGTCGCCCTCGGCTGTAGTGGGAGCGTAACCGCTGGGATTATTGGGAAAATTAAGGATCAGGTTGACCTTGCCGCGCTCGGCAGCGGCCTCGGCCAGGGACCGCTCCAGCCCCCTCAGGTCCAGGCCGCCGTCGCTGGAAAACAGCGGGTAGTGACCGATGGAGACGCCCCGCATGACACTCAGGATCAGGTTGTAGTTGCCCCACATCATGTCCGGCAGCAGTACGGTTTCTCCCGGATCCACCCAAAGGGTGCCGAACAGGCTGACGCCGTGGGTAATGCCGCAGGTCACCACCGGAAGGCTGAAATCCTTTCCGGCCAGGCTGGGATTTTTCTCCACCAAGGCCTGTTGCCAGTGCCTACGCAGTTCCGGGATGCCATAAGAGGGGGCATAGGTCAGCGACTGCGAGGCGGGCAAATCGCAAATATTGGCCATGACCGAATCGAAGGCCATGGTGTGCCCCTTTTCCTTGGCGATGCCGATGGTGGCGTTGATGTAGTGCGCTTTTTCCTTGGCTTCGGCCCCCTGGCTGAGAATGCCCTTGGGAAAAAACAGCTGGCGTCCCGTTTCGGAGAGCATGCGGGCCGCCTCGGGATTTGCCGATGCGATGATCTCGTTGAGTTCCTTGGCAAGCGGATTCATTGCGGTTTCCTGGTAATGGTGAACGCCCGCCGGCCGGGCTGCCGCACAGGCGCAAAAATCGCGCGTTGAAACCGACTCTTACCGCCTGTGGCGCATGTGTGTCAAGAGAGGATCGGATTTGGGGTGCCGCCGGAAATGAAAAGCCCCGTGCCGGGGGCACGGGGTCCGGGTACCGGCCTATCTATCGGCTTGTCAGCGCTGTCCGCGCTTGGAAGCCTTGAGCGGATTGATCTTGGTGCCGTTGGAAGCCACGGCCACGCTAACGTGAGTGGCCAGGTTGCAGGAACCGTTTTTCCACTTCAGGGAAGGCTCGGGACACGCGCTGCAGTACCAGCCAGAGGCCAGTTCCATGCTGCGCCCGCAGCCCTTGCAGCTCTCGACCACCTGGTGACAGCTGCCGCCGTTGTAAGAACACCCGCTGGCGGTCATGAAAGGACACTCCTGCCCTTCTCGAATGGTTGTACAAATCATCGGAATCACCCCCTTGAAAGTAATAATGAACAAAAGAGCCCGGGAGGATTCCCAGGCTCTCTGTATGCCAGGCTATTTTCTTAAACTGACATTATAAAAAAATACTCTATCTCTGTCAATGAAATTTTTCAGCTCTTCCGACATTTTTTTATTCTCCCCGGCCTCGGACTCATATAAGGCTTGCTCAAACCGGAAAGTTCAATTAAAAGACTGGCATGGACCACCGAACACCAACGGCAGCCGATTCCGTGACCGCCGAGGCCGTGCGGGTGCTCAACATCGAGGCCCAGGGAATCGTCGGCCTGATCGACCGCATCGACGACAATTTCCGCCGCCTGGTGGACCTCATTTACCGCTCGCGGGGCCGCGTCATTGTCAGCGGCATCGGCAAATCCGGCATCATCGGCCGCAAGATCGTGGCGACGCTCAACAGCACCGGCACGCGCGCCATTTTCCTGCATCCCGTCGAGGCCATGCACGGCGACCTGGGGCTGGTCAGCGAGGACGACATCCTGCTGGCGCTCTCCAACAGCGGTGAGACCGACGAACTAAACCTGATGATCCCTTCGGTGCGCGGCATCGGCTGCACGGTGGTGGCTTTTACCGGCGACCCGGACTCTACCCTGGCCCGGCAGAGCGACATGGTCATCGACGTGGGCGTCGAGAAAGAAGCCTGCCCCATGGGCCTGGCGCCTACGGCCAGCACCACCGCCCTGCTGGCCATGGGAGACGCCCTGGCGGTGGTGCTCATCAGCAAGCGCCATTTCAACCCCAACGACTTCAAAAAGATCCACCCCGGCGGCAACCTGGGCCAGCGCCTGGCCAGCAGCGTTACAGACCTCATGCTGACCGGCGACCAGGTCCCGGTGGTGGCGAAAAACGTGTCCCTGGCCGAGGCCATCGCCGAGATGGACCGCTGCCAGCTGGGCGTCACCCTGGTGACCGACCGGCGATCGCGACTTGCCGGGATCATCACCGACGGCGACCTGCGCCGCCTGCTGGCCCGCGGCCGCTCGCCGCAGGGGCTGTGCGCCGCGGATGTCATGACCAGTGACCCGCGCCGCATCGGGCCGGCGACGCCCTCTTACGACGCTCTGAACATCATGGAGCAGTTTCAGATCACGGTGCTGCCGGTGGTTTCGGCCAACGGCGCCATCCTGGGCATTCTGCACCTGCACGACATCCTGGGCAAGGGCGAGTTCAAGTTCAACGGTTCGTGAGCCGCACGGGCGGCCCACGCAAGCGGCACCCCGCCGGCGGCGGCAGGCGCGGCCGGCACCCAACCGCTATCCACCAGACAGGAGAAGCAGGCATGAACGGCGAATCCTTTGACACCCGCATCGTCACATTGGGCCCGGCGACCATCCCCTCCCCCCTGACCATGGCCGATCGCGCCACCCATGCACGTACTTTCGTGGAGAAAGACCGGCACGTAGCCATCGAGGTCGACCCTGCCCGGCTGCAGGCCATGATCGAGGCCGGCCAACCGGTTCCCTCTTTCGAACTGGCCGGCCCCCGGCGCAGGATCTACTTCGATCCCAGCAAGCTCAAGTGTGCCCTGGTCACCTGCGGAGGACTGTGCCCGGGCCTTAACGACATCATCCGTGCCGTGGTGCTGGAGCTTTACTACGGCTACGGCGTGCGCAACATCTACGGCATCCGTTACGGACTGCGGGGCTTTATCCCCAAGTACGGACACGAGGTCATGGACCTATGCCCCGACGTGGTCACCGACATCCTGGAGATGGGCGGCTCCATCCTGAGCTCGTCGCGCGGCCCCCAGCCCATCCCGGAGATCGTCGACGCCCTGGAGCGCATGGACATCGGTCTGCTGTTCATGATCGGCGGCGACGGCACCCTGCAGGCCGCCAACCTGATCGCCGACGAAATCCTCTCCCGTGGCCTGCACATCAGCGTGGTGGGCATTCCCAAGACCATCGACAACGACATCTACATGGTGTCGCGCTCCTTCGGCTTCGACAGCGCCGTGGCAGTGGCCACCGAGGCCATCATCAGCGCTCACAACGAAGCCCAGGGCTACCCCAACGGCATCGGTCTGATCAAGCTCATGGGCCGCCACTCGGGGTTCATCGCGGCCACCGCCGCCCTGGCCCAGCAGAACGTCAATTTCGTACTGATCCCGGAGATCGATTTCGACCTCGACGGGCCGCGCGGGCTTTTGAAGACCCTCGAGGACCGCCTCAAAGCCCGGCATCACGCCGTCATCGTGGTAGCCGAGGGCGCCGGGCAGAAATTCTTCGACACCGCCCACCCCCAGTACGACCCCTCGGGCAACGTCAAACTGGGCGACATCGGCCTGCTGCTGAAGGAAAAGATTCTGGCCTACTTCAAGGAGAGGGACATCGAAATCAGCCTCAAGTACATCGACCCCAGCTACATCATCCGCAGCCTGCCGGCCTGCGCCAAGGACCACGTCTTCTGCTCTTTTCTGGGCCGCGACGCCGTGCACGCCGGCATGACCGGCAGAACCAAGCTGCTGGTAGGCTACTGGAATGAACAGTTCGTACACGTGCCCATGTCGCTGCCCGCCGGCCGGCGCAAGCAGGTCGACCCCGGCGGCAAACTGTGGCAAAACGTCATCCAGGCCACCGGCCAGGCCGTGATGGTCAACGAATAGCGAACCGCGCCCGCCCCCCGGGCCCATCAACCGCACGGCGTATCACCCGCCGGCACTGTCCGCAAAGGAGGAACAAAATGATCAAAAAAATGTGGCTGCCGCTGATGTTTTTGACCATGACCGTCGTCTGGAGCGTATGGGGCCAGGGCGTCTACGCCGCGGATCCGATCGTCATCGGCGTGCCCACCTCAACGGGTTTCCTGGAAGGCAGGGAGTGCCTCAAATCCGTCCAGATGGCCGCCGACGAGATCAACGCCAAAGGCGGCGTATCGGTGGGCGGGGTCAAACGGCCCTTTAAAATCGAGTCCCTGGACATCCGTGACGCCGCACCGGGGGTGCCGGTGCCCGAGGCTCTGCTGGGCCTGGAGAAGATCATCCTGGAGAAGAAACCGGCCGCCCTGCTGGTGGGTCCTTTCCGCTCCGAGGCGCTGATGGCGGGCATGGACATCATCGCCAAGTACAAGATGCCCTTCCTGGGGACCATCGCCATGTCACCTGCCTCCGAGGCCAAAATCAAAAAGGCGCCCGACAAGTACAAGTACATCTTCCGCACCTGCCTGGACGCCCGCTTCCTTGTCAAGTACCTGGCCGGTACCATGGCCTTCATCCAAAAACAGTTCGGCTTCAACAAGGTCTTCATCATGAACCAGGACGTGGCCTGGGCGCGCAAGACCGCCGAGATCGTGACCAAGGTGTACTTCGACAAGGCCGGCTGGCAGGTCGTGGGCCACGAGGCCTACCCCACCGGCACCTCGGACTTCTCCTCGGGCCTGATGAAGGTGCGCGCCAAGGGCGCCCAGGTGATCCTGCCGATCTTCGATATGCCCCAGAGCGGCACCCTGGTC
>JAMOVG010000096.1 GCA_027061725.1 Desulfobacteraceae bacterium | reverse complement strand
GTCCGCAGCCCGAGGAGTACGCCAAGATCCGCGAGATCAACGCCGGTCTGCTGGAAGTCGACGAGGAAGAGGCCGACAACATGGACCTGGGCAAGAACGAGTGCGCCGCCTCTGCGGCCCTCAAGGCTGAATAGCGCCGGAAAACGTGAAAAAGACCGTGAAGACCATATCGAACCCCGACGGCGGGCAAGCGCCTCCGCATCCGTCCGGCGATGATGTTGAGAGCCTGCGTGCCCGCCTGGAGGCCTTGGAGAAGGCATACGCGGAACTCCAGACGGACTGCCGGCGCAAGACCCGTGAGCTACAGCAGGAATGCCGCCTGCAGGAAAAAACCCTCCAGGACCTGGAAGTAGCCCGCGTAATCATTGAGAAAAGTCCTGTCATCCTCTTTCGCCGCCTGCCCGGAGACGACCCCCGTGTGGTGTACGTCTCGGAAAACATCACACGTTACGGCTACCGACCGGAGGATTTCACCAGCGGCCGTCTGCGCTTCACCGACATCGTGCACCCCGAAGACCGCCCGCGTGTCCTGCGCGAGATCCGCTACTACGAGGAAAACGACGTCGACACCTATACCCAGAACCTGCGCTTTATCACCAAAGACGGCGAGACCCGCTGGGTGGAGGACCAGACATCGGTGGTGCGCGACGAAAAGGGCCGCAAATGTTACTACCAGGGCGTGGTTGTGGACGTCACTCTACGCCGGCAGGCCGAAGAACGCCAACGCGAGATCGAAGTCAAGTTCCGGCGCATCGTGGAGACCACCTGCGAGGGATTCCTGATGATGGATGACCAACTGGTTATCGTGGACGTCAACGACGCTTTCTGCCGAATGCTGGGCTACACCCGCGACGAAGTCATCGGCAAGCGACCCTTCGACCTGGCCACCGACGAGTTCCGCGCATTCATGAGCGCCCGCCACAAACAACTGCTCTCCATGGATTACCGCAAAACCGAGTGCGCACTGCGGGCTAAGAGCGGCCGCGTGGTGCCGGTGCTGATCCACGGCAACACCTTGCGCGACGACAACGGCCGACCCATGGGCAACATCGCCTTCGTAACCGACCTGACCGAGCAGAAAAAGGCCCTGGCCCTGGCCGGAAGGGTCCAGCGCAGCCTGATTCCCCGCGTCGCGCCGCGCATCGAGGGCCTCGACATCGCCGGGCGCAGCGAATCCTGCGATGAAGTGGGCGGCGACTACTTCGATTATCTGCAGGATGATGCCAGCACGTCGTCGCATCTGAAAGTGGTGGTTGGGGACATCTCGGGGCACGGCGTGGATGCCGCGCTGCTGATGACCACGGCGCGGGCCTTCATCCGATCCCGGGCCGCCCAGGAGGCCTCCCCGGGGCGAGCCGTGACGCTCATGAACCGCGACCTGTGCCTGGACATGGAGGATACGGGGCACTTCATGACCCTGTTCTACATGGACATCGACCCGGCCTCCCGGCGGGCCCGCTGGGTGCGTGCCGGCCACGAGCCGGCCCAGGTGTATGATCCCGGCCAGGACCGCTTTGAAGAACTGCTGGGCGGGGGCCTGCCCCTGGGCGTGGAGGAGTCCTTCGTCTATGACGAGTACGGCCTGGAGAACCTGAAGCCCGGTACCATCATCGCCCTGGGCACCGACGGCATCTGGGAGACCCGTGATCCGGCCGGCCATTTCTTCGGCAAGGAGCGCTTCCGCGAGGTGCTGCGCCAGAACGCTTCCCGACCGTCCGAAGAGATTCTGTCCGCCGTCTTTGAGGCCGTGCACCGCTTTTCGAAGGGCATTCCCGCCGAGGACGACATCACCCTGGTGATCGTCAAGATCAGCGGGTGACGTAGCCCAGGCCTCCTGTGAGCGAGGTGTCCGCCGGAAAAACGGGCGGTGCGCCGTTTCGGCTGCAAACCCGAATCAGCGCATCTCTCAAGCTTTCACCAGCCTCGGAATCTCCGGTGCCAGCGGACGGCCGCACTTCTCCAGCATCTCCCCGCAGTAGCCGCAGTCCCCGCAGTCCCCGCTGCAGGCCGAAAGCCGTTCCGCAAAATCCGCCGGCAGGCACTCGTTTGCCACGTGCCGCAGCGTCGCCATCCAGTGCAGGCTGTCCATCAAGTCCAGCAAATTGCCGCCGTAACGGCCCTCTATGTAAGCCTGCAGCACGCGGCCCAGGAAAGTGGCCCCCAGGGTGCGGCCGCAGAGCTTGATGAAGTCCGCCCGGCCGGCGTAGAGGTTCACGTCCTCGGGGCGGATGAAGGGTGAGCGGAACAACCGCCAGGGTATCTCAGAAAGCACCCGCACGCACCCCAGATCGCGGTTGAGGCGGAAGGTATCCACGACGCTGGCCTGGTTGGCCAGGGCGATGAGAGCGTCGTGGGTCAGCTTAAAGGGGCACTGGTAAAGGCACCCCTCGTTGGCCAACAGTCCGATGCGCAGGTCCGGCCAGCGTTTCCGGCTCTCGCACGAAAGCCGTGCCAGCTCCCGCGGGCGTCGGTTCAGCGATCGGTCCACAATCAGCTTGGACGGCATCCGGAAATCTGTGTCGTCCACGAGCCCCAGGGTTTCCTTCAGCTTGTGGACGTCGTCGATCATAAAGTTGACCGACGGCACTGCCTCCAGCTCGCGGGCCGTCTGGGGCGAGAAGCGTGACAGGGCCGCCAGCAAGTAAGCATCCGCAAACACGATGCCACGCACCACCCCTGCGGACAGCAGGCGCTGCAGGGTGTCCACGGTGCGGCCCAGCCGGCCGGCGTCCAGGTAGCTTTCCTGCAGGTGGAAACGGCTGTTCATCAGCAGGTAGCGGTCGGGGATTCGTGTACTCTGCAACGCCTCGATGAATGCGTCCAGATCGGACCGCCGCAGCCGCACGCGGGCATCCTGGACCGTGTCGTCGGGCAGGCCGTAGTGAACGGCATCGATGCACGCGGCGTGGCGGTTGAGCAGCCCGATGTAGTCTTCGTCGGGCAAAAAGGGAACCTCGAGCTTCATGGCACCGCAACTTAGTGCATCGGCCGCCAGGGTTCAAGCCCAATCCCCTCGCCGGAGCGGGCAGGCATCATCTGTGCTCCGTGAGCCCCGGCGGGAATGCTCCGGCCGCCGGCACTGAAAGCCGAGCTTCGCTGGGCTCACCTCGACTCGCCCCTCCCCCTCAACTTGACAAGGGAATTGGCTACAACTTTTCACCTTAAAAAACTGCAAAAGTGGTCTTGACTTTGGGGTCCACCTCACTCCAACTGCGCACAGCCGATGCCCGCCCGTTCTTCACGCATGGATGGACCCGCATAATAAAGGGCGCCTGGAACAAGCATGCCGCCGGCTGCTTGCGGCCGACCTGTGCCGATTTCTGTTGTCCACGAACGGCAAATCGGATATGAACAGCGCATTGTTCGT
>JAMOVG010000095.1 GCA_027061725.1 Desulfobacteraceae bacterium | reverse complement strand
GTCGCCGGGATAGAGCTTGTTGATCTCCGGGGCAAAGGCCTGGTGGGTCTTGTTGCCCTCTTTCTTCAGCGTGGCCAAATCGGCCGCCGGCAATTTGATAAACTCGATGCCTTTCTTTTTGGCGTCAGCAATCTGGTCTAGTTCCTGCTGCTTGGTCTGCTTGCGGATCTTGGCGCAAACCTCGTGTACGACTTGCTTGAAGGTCTTCTGCAGATCCGGCGGCAGCTTGTTGAACCAGGCCTTATTGAAAATCCAGATGAACAGGCCCTGAGCGTAGTTGACGTAGGTGTAATACTTGCAAACCTCGAACTTCTTGGTGATGTTGCACACCATGGGGGTGTGATCCAGGCCGTCGATGACGCCCTGTTTGAGGGCCACCGGCACGTCCGGCCACGGCATGACCACCGCGGTCAGCCCCCAGTTCTTGTAGTTGAGGCGGTTAACGGCGGCTTCGGCGATGCGGAACTTTATTTTCTTTGCGTCGGCGATATTGCGCACCGCCTTGGTAGTGGCCCAGCCGTAGTTGCCGTAGCCAGTGATGTCCAACCCCATGATTCCCTGGTGGTCCATGGCCATCATAAAGTGGTCAAAAAGCTTGCCGCTGTTAACGAATTTATCCAATTTTTCAAAGGAGTTGATCAGGAAAGGGAGGTTGATCAACCCGAAGCGCGGCCCGAGGTTGGTGGAAGCCACGGAGCTGACTGCCATGCCCTGAATGGCACCCATCTGCAGCTGGTTGAGCACCTCCACCTCGCCGCCCAGCATGGAGAACGGTTTGTAGTCGAAATAGATCTGCCCCTTGGTGCGTTTCCACAGTTCGTCACGGATGGCGAACCCGGCGTAAACGCCTTTGATGACCGGGTGGGACACGTTGGAGACGATGCAGCGGTACTTGGCGCCTGAAGGATCGAAATTGGGTTTCCACTTGTCAAGCGAGGGTTTCTTCTTGGCAAGCGCCGGGCTGACGACCATCCCCATGACGCAAAGTAAAATCACCGCCAACATTGAAAGTCGCTTCAGTTTCATCACTCCTCCTCCTCTTCATCGGTTAACAGTTCGACCGGCCGCTCAATGGGCCATCCCTACGCCTTACGCCGGCGATGCCGAATGGCCACGATGTGACAAATTGTACTTAATTGTGCGTTAATACGTTTCTTTTTCCCTTGATTAATATAATTATTAGATAATAAACTATGTTCATTTGCCGAAGAAAATTTATAAGCTACAATACAGCTATCCGGTATTTTAGTCAAGCAGAAAATCCGTCCTCCGGCCGGTGCGGCGCATGCAGACACAAAAAAACCCCGCACCGTTGGGTGCGGGGTTTTCGCAGGCATCATGTGGTTAGCAGGATCGGTCGCTGGGACCACCACCGCTCAGCTTTTCTTTTCGGGCGACGCCTCTTCATCCGCCGAGGGTTCTTCCGCGGCTTCGGCCGGGGGGTCTTCGGCTGGGGCCGCATCGTCTGCTTCCGGCGCCGCCGCGTCGGCCTCGTCAGCCGGAGCTCCGGCCGGCTCTGCAGCAGCAGCCTCGGCTTCTTCGGAAGTCTCGGCGTCGGCGCCCTTTTCGGTCTCCTGTGCTTCAGCCTCCGGCGCCTGCCCGGCGGCCGCGACCGGCGTAGCTGCCGCTGCGGCTTCCTTCTTTTTCTTCCGGCGTTTGCGACGCGGCTTGCCCTCTGAAGGGCCGACCAGTTCGATGATGGAAATGGGCGCGGCATCACCCCGTCGGCGGCCGACCTTGACGATGCGTGTATAACCGCCTTCCATGGCCCCGAAACGCTCGCCGGCTTCGGAAAACAGCTTGTGCACCACGTCCTTTTCACGCACGATGGAAAGCGCCTGCCGCCGGGCGTGCAGGTCGCCACGCTTGGCCAGCGTGATAATGTGGTCCGCCCAGCGCCGCAGTTCTTTGGCCTTGGCATCAGTGGTCTGTATGCGCTCGTATTTGAACAGCGAGGTGACCATGTTGCGGAACATGGCCTTGCGGTGACTCGAGGTCCGGTTCAGCTTTACACCAGCTTTGCGATGTCTCATGAGATTTTCCTATTCCTCTTCTTGCTCATCTTCCTCGGGATAAACGAAGCCCTCCAGCTTCATCCCCAGGGACAGATCCAGTTCGGCCAGCACTTCCTTGATTTCATTGAGGGATTTCCTGCCGAAATTTTTGGTCTTGAGCATCTCCTGCTCGGTTTTGCTGACCAGCTGATAGAGTTTGTTGATGTTGGCGTTTTTGAGGCAGTTGGCGCTGCGCACCGAAAGTTCCAGTTCATCGACACTGCGGTACAGGTTCTCGTTGAACTGCGGCTTCTGGTCTTCCTCGGAGACCTTTTCGGGCTGCGGCACGGCATCCTCGTCGAAGTTGATGAAGATGGATACCTGCTCTTTGAGGATCTTGGCGGCGTAAGCCACGGCGTCGGCAGGCTGTATGCTGCCGTCGGTCCAGACTTCCAGGGTCAGCTTGTCGTAGTCCGTGCGCTGACCGACGCGGGCATTGCCCACCACGTAGACCACCCGTTTGATGGGCGAAAACACGGCGTCGATGGGAATGGTGCCGATGGGCGCCTCCTCGTCCTTGTTGGCCTCGGCCAGGGCGTACCCCTTGCCCAGCTTGACCGTCATGGTCATCCCCAGTTTGCCCTCGCCGGACAGCGTTGCGATGTGATGCTCGGGATTGAGCACCTCGCAGCTGCCGTCTTCACTGACGATGTCGCCGGCCTTGACTTCGCCCTCGCCGGTGGCCTCCAGCCGGACTGTGGCGGGGCTGGTGCGGTTCATCTTAAAGCGCACCTCCTTTAGGTTGAGGATGATCTCCGAGACGTCTTCCAGCACACCGGGAATAGTGGTGAACTCGTGCATCACGTCATCGAACTTGACCGACACGATGGCGGCGCCGTACAGCGATGAGAGAATAATGCGCCGCAGGGCATTACCGATCGTGATGCCGAACCCCCTCTCCAGGGGTTCGCATACAAACTTGCCATAGGAGGATGTCCCGGAAACATCGACCTTTTCCGGCCGGATCATCTCCTGCCAGTTCATGTACATTATTTCATTCGATGACATAAATTTTCTCCAAATCGTTAAGCCGGTGTGGTACCGGCTCCGGCGGCAGCTTCCGCTGCCGGCCGCTGATTCCACCCGGCGGGAAAAGCACTCCCGGAGAAAGCAACCGGGTTTGGGAAAGAAAGTGGACCGATTCCGGCCGCTACTTGGTGTAAAGCTCCACGATGAGCTGCTCCTGGATCGGCATGGTCAGGTCTTCGCGCACCGGAAATCCCTTGACGACACCCTTCTTGTTCTCTTTGTCCAGGTCCAGCCACTGGGGCACACCACGGCGCACCACGGCGTCCAGCGCGTCGCCGATGGCCTGGATCTCGCGGCTCTTTTCGCGCACTTCCACCGTGTCGCCCACCTTCACCAGATACGACGGAATGTTGACCTTCTTGCCGTTGACCCGGAAGTGGTTATGGCGCACGAAGTGCCGGCCCTGGGCCCGCGAGTTAACAAATCCGAGCCGATAGACGACGTTGTCGAGGCGGCGCTCGAGCATCACGAGAAGATTGGTGCCGGTGACGCCACGCTGGCGGTTGGCCTTGTCGAAAAACAGCCGGAACTGCTTTTCGGTCAGGCCGTACATGCGTTTGACTTTCTGTTTTTCACGCAGCTGGATGCCGTAGTCCGACATCTTGCGGCCGCGGCGCTGTCCGTGCTGACCCGGGGGAAACCCCCGACGGTCAAAAGCGCATTTGTCCGAGTAGCAGCGGTCTCCCTTGAGAAACAGCTTCAAATTCTCACGCCGGCAGAGCCGGCAGACTGAACCAGTGTATCTTGCCAAGTTTTCCTCCTTTTAACGACCGGTGTGGCGACGGCATCGCAGGGCGTACGTACACGGCGAATCCGCCGGGCGCCAGCGGGTCTCCTGCAACCGGCCACTGGCTACACGCGGCGACGTTTGGGTGGCCGGCATCCGTTGTGGGGTATGGGGGTGACATCCTTGATGACCAGGATATTGAAACCGGCGGCCTGCAGGGCCCGCAAGGCGGACTCGCGGCCGGCGCCGGGCCCCTTGACGTACACCTCCACGTTGCGCATACCGTGCTCCATGGCTTTCTTGGCGGCGTCTTCGGCGGCCAGCTGGGCGGCAAACGGTGTGCTCTTGCGCGACCCCTTGAATCCCTGAACCCCGGCGCTGGACCACGAAACCACATTGCCTCCCGCATCGGTAATGGTCACGATGGTGTTGTTGAAGGTCGACTGAATATGAACCACCCCGCTGGGGATGTTCTTTTTTTCTTTTTTCTTGGTACGGGTTCTCCTAGGCATTGCTACTCCCTCTGTCCGTTATTTCTTTCTGGCCGCGCCTTTTTTCTTGACCGCCGCCCGTCGGGGTCCCTTGCGCGTGCGCGCATTGGTGCTGGTGCGCTGTCCCCGTACGGGAAGCGATTTGCGGTGCCGCAGTCCCCGGTAGGCGCCCAGGTCCATCAGGCGTTTGATGTTCATCGACACCTGTGTGCGCAGTTCACCCTCGACCTTGTATTCGCTGTCAATCAGCTTGCGGATGCTGTTGATCTCGGACTCGGACAAGTCGTCGGTCTTGGTGCTCGGATCGATGTTGAGCTTGGCGAGGATTTCCTGGGAGGTGGACCTGCCAATGCCGTAAATGTAGGTCAGCCCTATCTCAACCCGCTTCCGCTTGGGTAAATCAACTCCTGCAATTCTTGCCAAAATACGCCTCCTCTATCCCTGCCGCTGTTTATGCCGCTTGTTTTCACAGATGACCCTGACGACGCCCTTGCGGCGTACGATCTTGCACTTGTTGCAAATCTTTTTAACCGATGCCCTGACTTTCATGGACCTGACTCCCTGATTGGCGACCCCTTGTCCGGGTGCGCGATTTGTCCGATACTCCCGCCGCCCCGGCAATCGGGGCAATGGGCGGATGCTATTTCTTGGAACGGTAGGTGATCCGGCCCCGGCTCAGATCATAGGGCGAGAGTTCCACCGTCACCGTGTCCCCGGGCAGTATCTTGATGAAGTGCATGCGCATCTTCCCCGAGATGTGCGCCAGGACCTGGTGCTTGTTCTCCAGTTCCACCTTGAACATGGCGTTGGGCAGCGTCTCCAGCACAACACCTTCCACCTTGATGGCTTCTTCCTTGGCCATGATACGGCTCTCCTGCTGTCTTTTCCTGCGTTGCGGCAACCCAACCGTCAGCGTTTGCTGACGGCGCCTTTTTTGAGGAAACCCTCGTAGTGCCGGCTGATCATGTGCGATTCGATCTGGGCGATGGTGTCAATGGCCACGCCCACCACGATCAGCAGCGCCGTGCCGCCGAAGTAAAACGGCACGTTGAACTTGGAAATCAGAATCGACGGCAGCACGCAAACGGCCGACACGTAGATGGCGCCTCCCAGGGTGATGCGTGTCAGCACCTTGTCGATGTAGTCCGCTGTGCGTTTTCCGGGCCGGATGCCGGGAATGTACCCGCCGTTTTTCTTCATGTTGTCGGCCACATCCACCGGGTTGAAGGTGACGGCCGTGTAAAAATAGCAGAAAAAGAAGATGAAGCCCACGTAGAGCAGTTCGTAGGCCACGTTCCCGGGCCGCATGGCATTGGCGATGCTCTGCATCCACGGCACCTTGATAAAGCTGGCGATCGTCGCCGGGAACATGATGATCGACGAAGCGAAAATAGGCGGAATCACGCCGGATGTGTTGATTTTGAGCGGCAGGTGCGTGCTCTGCCCGCCGTACATCTTTCGTCCGATGACGCGCTTGGCGTACTGCACCGGTATGCGCCGTTGTCCCTGCTCCACGTAAATGATGAAGGCCACCACGGCGATCATCAGCACCAGCAGAATCAGTATGCCGAAGATGCCCATCTCCCCGGTGGACATCAGCCGGAAGGTGTTTCCGATAGCGGTGGGCATGCGCGCCACGATGCCGGCGAAAATGATCAGCGAGATCCCGTTGCCGATGCCCCGCTCGGTGATCTGCTCACCGAGCCACATAATGAAAGCCGTTCCCGCTGTCAGGGTGATGACGGTCATCAGCCGGAAACCCCAGCCCGGGTGGATGACCACCGGCGCACCACCAGGAGACGCCATGGACTCCAGGCCAACGCTGATACCGAAGCCCTGGATGATACTCAGGATCACCGTTCCGTAGCGCGTGTACTGCGTGATCTTCTTGCGCCCCGCCTCGCCTTCCTTGGAGAGCCTTTCGAGGTGCGGAATGACCACTGTCAGCAGCTGCAGGATAATCGACGCGCTGATGTATGGCATGATGCCCAGCGCAAAGACCGACAGCCGCTCCAGGGCGCCGCCGGAAAACATATCGAAGAGCCCCAGCAGGGTGCCCTTGGCGCGCGCGAAAAAAGACGCCAGCGCCACGGCGTCGATGCCAGGAACCGGGACGTGCACCCCCACGCGGTACACCGCCAGCATGCCGATGGTGAACAGGATGCGCTTCTTGAGCTCCGGGATCTTGAATATGTTCTGAAAGCCGCCGGCGATCATTCAACAACCTCTACGCTGCCGCCGCAGGCCTCGATCTTCTCCCGGGCGCTGCGGCTGATGCAGTGGACCTTTACCGTCAGGGGCTGCGAGATGTCGCCGTTGCCCAGCAGCTTGATGCCGTCGCGCCGGCCCTTGACCAGTCCCGCCTGAACCAGCGCGGCCTCATCCACGGCACTGCCGCTCTCGAAGCGCGCCAGATCCCGGATATTAACGATGGCGTAACGCTTGCGGAAAATATTGGTAAATCCCCGCTTGGGCAGGCGCCGGTGGATCGGCATCTGGCCGCCCTCGTAGCCCGGCCGCACGCCTCCGCCGGAGCGGCTGTTGTGTCCCTTGGTGCCCCGGCCGGCGGTCTTTCCCTGGCCGGTGGCCACACCGCGCCCTACCCGCCGGCGCGTTTTGCGCGAACCGGCCGCAGGGGACAATTCATTGAGCTTCATCGCTGTTCTCCTTGACTTTGACCAGGTGCGAGACCTTGAATATCATTCCCCGAATTGCGGGCGTATCCTCCAGCTCAACGGTCCGGCCGATCCGCGTGAGGCCCATGCCACGCAACACCCTGCGGTGCTTCTCAGGCCTGCCGATCATGCTCTTGACCAGTGTTACCTTTACTGTCTGCGCCATTTGAGAATTCCTCGTTTACAGTTCTTCAACGCTCTTGCCGCGTTTGGCGGCGATCTCTTCCCGCGTGCGAAGCTGGTGCAGTCCCTGGAGGGTCGCCTTGACGACGTTGTGGGGATTGTGGGTACCCATGCACTTGGTCAGGATATTCTGAATGCCGACGGCCTCCAGCACGGCCCGCACGGCGCCGCCGGCGATCACGCCGGTTCCTTCTGCGGCCGGCTTCAGCAGCACCCTGCCGGCGCCGTATTTTCCAATCACCTCGTAAGGGATCGTGCCCCCGGTCAGGGCCACGCGGCTCATGTTTTTTTTGGCCTTCTCGACGCCTTTGCGAATCGCCTCGGGAACCTCACCGGCCTTTCCCAGGCCGTAGCCCACGCTGCCTTCTCCGTCTCCCACAACCACGATGGCGCTGAAGCTGAACCTGCGGCCGCCCTTGACAACTTTGGCCACCCGGTTGATGTACACCACCTTGTCGATTAACTGATTTTCTTCCGCATCATGCTTGAACAAGGACCTTCCTCCTCAGTTCCTGTTGGATTGCGCCACGTTACCCGTCATTTCCCCGGTCAGAACTTCAGCCCCGCCTCACGGGCGCCCTCGGACAGCGCCCTGACGCGGCCGTGATAGAGGAAACCGTTGCGGTCGAACACCACCTCGCCAATACCCTGATCCAGGGTGCGCTGCCCCACCAGTTTGCCGACGAAGGCGGCGGCGTCCACCTTGCTCTTGAATTTGCCTTCTTTCCGGAAAGCCGACTCGACACTGGAGGCGCACGCCAGGGTCTTTCCGTTGACATCGTCGATGACCTGGGCGTAAATGTGCCGTGCGCTGCGGAACACGCAGAGCCTCGGACGCTGGGCCGTGCCGCTGATTTTCTTGCGAATCCGCTTCTTTCGTTTCAATCGTGCTCTCTGTCTGGGATTTACGACGCCCATCTCTGACTACCCTTCTTTCTTGGGCCCCTATTGAACCTTGCGGCAAAGGCGGCCCCTGTATGGTTCACTCCATCCGCAGCCGCTTACTTGGTGCCAGTCTTGCCGGCCTTGCGTCGGATGTACTCTTCGGCGTACTTGATGCCTTTGCCCTTGTATGGCTCCGGCGGTCTGAGCCGCCGGATGGCGGCCGCTGTCTGGCCGAGTTTCTCCTTGTCGATACAAGACAGCTTGATGACGTTGTTCTTGTCCACCGTGGCGGACACCCCCTCGGGCAGTTCGAAAATGACCGGGTTTGAATACCCGATGTTAAGCGTTAGGCTGCTGCCGCTGATGGACGCCCGGTAGCCGATGCCGTTGATCTGCAGCACCCGCTCGAAGCCCTCGGTGACCCCTTTGATCATGTTGTTCACCAGACTGCGCGTCATCCCCTGGAAAGCGCGGTTGACGCGGCTGTCCTTCTCGATGGTGACGTGAATAATGTCGTCCTTTATGTCCAGGTCCACCGCCGGGTGAATCTCACGCGACAGGCTTCCCTTCTCCCCCTTGACCGTTAGAAAGCGGTCCCGGTAGGTGATGGTCGTCTTGTCCGGTACGGGTATTGGTTTCTTGCCAACTCGTGACATCGGTTTGCTCCTGTGGCTACCAAACGTTGCAGAGGATCTCGCCGCCCACCTTCTCCTGGCGGGCCTGCCGGTCGGTCATCACCCCTTTGGAAGTGGAAAGAATCGAAATCCCCATGCCGTTCAGAATGGGTTTAATGTCTTTGCTCTTCACATATACCCGGCGGCTGGGTTTGCTCACACGCTGGATGCCCTCGATCACGCACTCGGGCCCGTGATACTTCAGGTAGACCCTGAGTATACCCTGCTTATTATCCCGGATAAACTTGTAATTCTTGATATACCCTTCGCTTTTCAGCACCCTGGCGACTTCGACCTTCAGGCGCGAGCCGGGAATGTCCACACGGTTGAACTTCGCCTTGGCGGCATTTCGGATACGCGTCAGCATATCCGCGATTGGATCGTTCATACCCCTCTCCGTTGCTGTCTGTCATAAAAAGGTTTCAGGAAAACACCCCTGCCACCGGTCCGCTCGAATTACCAACTGGACTTGGTGACGCCGGGCAGCAAACCGCTCGAGGCCATATTGCGGAAGCAGATCCGGCAGATGCCGAACTTCCTGATAAACGCCCGAGGTCTTCCGCAGATGGGGCAGCGATTATAGGCCCGCACCCGGAATTTCGGTTTCCTGACTGCTTTCATGCGCAGCGCTTTTCTGGCCAACTCGTCCTCCTTCAGTTCTGAAAATTGAATTACGCGCCTTTTCGGCGTTATCGTCCCAGGGGTCTGCTCCGGCCCTTTTGAGGCGGAGCATCCGCTGAAGGCCTAGTTCCTGAACGGCATGCCCATCAGCCGCAGCAGCTCCCGGCCTTCCTCGTCGGTTTCGGCGGTGGTCACCACCGTGATGTTGAGTCCCTTGACCTTGTCGATCTTGTCGTAGTCGATCTCGGGGAAAATGATCTGCTCACGAATCCCCAGCGTATAGTTTCCGTTTCCGTCAAACCCCTTGGGGGAGACCCCGCGGAAATCGCGCACACGCGCCAGGGCAATGTTCACCAGTTTTTCGTAAAAGTCGTACATGCGTTCCCGTCGCAGGGTCACCATGCAGCCGATGGGCATCCCCTCGCGCAGTTTGAAAGCCGCGATGGAACGCCGCGCCCGGGTGATAACCGGTTTCTGCCCGGAGATGCTCTTGAGCTCCTCGACGGCGCCGTCGAGCACCTTGATATTCTGGATGGCCTCGCCCAGTCCCATGTTCAACACGATCTTTTTCAGCTTGGGAACCTGCATGCGGTTGCGGTAGCCGAATTTCTCGGTCAGCTGGGGAACTACCTTTTCCTCGTAAGTGCTTTTCAACTGAGACATTATCTATCTTCCTCCTGCAGCCAATTGCGAACCCGGCCGGTCATGTATCCTGGATTTCTCCGCACTTGCTGCAGATGCGCACTTTATTGCCGTCTTCGAGCTTCTTCATCTTGATGCGGGTCGGTTTGACGCACTTGCTGCACATCAGCATCACGTTGGACCAGTGAATCGGCGCCTCACTCTCCAGGATGCCGCCCGCCGTGTTGGT
>JAMOVG010000094.1 GCA_027061725.1 Desulfobacteraceae bacterium | reverse complement strand
CCGAGTGTGGCGCTTGACAATGTTGATGTTCTCCACCAGCACGCGCTGCTTCTTGCGATCGACCCGGATCACCTTGCCGATCTTGCCGGCGTCCTTGCCCGTGATCACCTTGACCTTGTCATTCTTCTTCAAGTTGCATGATTGCTTCAACATTTGAGCTTCTCCGCGAACGTCGGTGCCTGCTGGAGGTCCCTGCCAGATCCCCTCCGGGATCTACAGCACTTCCGGTGCCAGCGAGATGATCTTCATGAAACGCTTGGCGCGCAGTTCCCTGGCCACCGGTCCGAAGATACGGGTGCCGATGGGTTCCTTCTGGTTGTTGATCAAAACGGCCGAATTGTCGTCGAAACGAATAAGGGATCCGTCCGCTCTCCTGATCTCTTTCTTGGTCCTGACGACAACAGCCTTGAGCACATCGCCCTTCTTCACCTTGGCGTTGGGGATGGCCTCCTTGACGCTGACCACGATGATGTCGCCCACGCCGGCGTACCTGCGGCGCGACCCCCCGAGCACCTTGATGCAGTACAGCGTCTTGGCGCCGGAATTGTCCGCCGATGTCAGTCTGGTCTCTGCCTGTATCATCTCGTTCGTTCCTCGTGGGTCTAAACCGCTTTTTCGATGATCTTACTGACCCGCCACCTTTTCCTGCGGCTCAACGGCCGCGCAGCGGTGATCAGAACCTTGTCTCCAATACTGCAGGCATTGGTCTCATCGTGGGCCATGAATTTGGTGCGCCGGCGCACGTACTTCTTGTACTGGGTGTGCTTAACCAGCCTTTCGACCAAGACAACCGCCGATTTGTCCATCTTGTTGCTCACGACGGTCCCAACCATCTGCCTTTTCATTCCCCTTGTCTTCATATGGCATCAATTCTTTTCGGATAGATGAGGTGCGTTAATTTTCCTGCCTGCCGGAGGTTTCCTTCAGGATGGTTTTGACCCTGGCGATATCGCGCTTGACCTGCTTCATCTTCTGCGGATTCTCCAACTGGCCACTGGCGTGCTGGAATCGCAGGTTGAACAGCTCCTGCTGCAGGTCCAGGACCTTGTGCTGCATCTCCTCCACACTGAGTTCTCTGATCTCGCTGGCCTTCATTATAGGTCGCCTCTCTGTACAAACTTGGTCTTGATGGGCAGTTTGTGGGCCGCCAGCCGCAACGCTTCACGAGCCAAATCTTCAGGAACGCCCTCCATTTCATAGAGAATACGTCCGGGCTTGACCACCGCGACCCAGCCCTCGGGGGCGCCTTTTCCCTTGCCCATCCGGACTTCCGCGGGTTTCTTGGTGTAAGGCTTGTCGGGAAAAATGCGGATCCACAGCTTACCGCCCCTCTTGACGTGGCGGGTCATGGCCACACGGGCAGCCTCGATCTGTCGGTTGGTGATCCACCCGCACTCCATGGCTTGCAGGCCGTACTGGCCGAAGTTGAGCGTGGAGCCGCGGTAGGCTATCCCCTTCATCCGCCCCTTCTGTTGCTTTCTGTATTTGACCTTCTTGGGACTGAGCATTTTTCGTTTCTCCTACCGTGCGGCGCTACCGGCCAGGGCAGCCCGTTCCGTTTCCTTAGGGTCCTTCTGCAGGATCTCCCCCTTGAAGATGTAGACCTTAATGCCGATCACTCCGTAGGTGGTTTTGGCCTCGGCAAAACCGTAGTCGAGATCGGCGCGCAGCGTATGCATGGGCACGCGGCCCTCCTTGTATGTCTCTCGGCGGGCCATCTCCGCGCCGCCCAGCCGCCCAGAGCAGATGATCTTGATTCCCTCGGCTCCGAACCGCATGGCCGATGAGATACAGCGCTTCATGGCACGGCGGAAGGCCACGCGCCGTTCGATCTGATTGGCCACGTTCTCGGCTACCAGCTGGGCGTCGACTTCGGGCTTGCGCACTTCCTTGATGTCGATAAGCACCTCGCGCGAAACCATTTTCTCCAGCTCTTTCTTTAGCTGGGCGATCTCGGACCCCTTCTTGCCGATAACGATGCCCGGACGCGAAGTGTAGATCCGAAGCTTAATGCGTTTCGCAGAGCGCTCGATCTCAATCCTGGAAATGCCGGCGTGGTACAGCCGCTTCTTCAGGAATTTCCTGAGTTTGTAGTCTTCATAGACGTAGTCGGCGTAATTCTTATCGGAAAACCAGCGCGACTCCCAAGTTTTGACGATCCCCAGCCTCAGTCCAATTGGATTTACTTTCTGGCCCAAGCTCCGTCCTCCTTGATTACAGCGTATCCTCGGCCAACACCACGGTGATGTGGGAGGTTCTCTTTAGTATACGGGTTCCCCGTCCGCGCGCCCTGGCCCGGAAACGCTTCAGGGTGGGGCCCTCATCGGCCAGAACGTTGCGCACCACCAGGCTGTCGATGTCGATGCCCTCGTTCTGGTCGGCGTTGGCCACCGCCGAGCGGATGACCTTCTCCAGCAAGTAGGCGGCTTTCTGCGGCATGAACTGGAGCGTGTTGAGGGCCTCTTCCACAGGCTTGCCCTTCACGGCACCGCTGATCTTGCGCACCTTGCGCGGAGAGATGCGGATGTATTTGGCTACGGCTTTGACTTCAGACATTGTTTTCTTCTCCAGACATTTTCCCCAGGGGCGATTCGATGATAGCCCTTATCTCATTTTCGATTTTCTCGCCCCGGCATGTCCGTAAAAGGTGCGCGTGGGCGAAAACTCACCCAGCTTGTGGCCCACCATGTCTTCGGTGACGAACACCGGCACGAACTTTCTGCCGTTGTGAACCGCCAAGGTGAGGCCCACCATTTCAGGGACGATGGTGGAGCGTCGCGACCATGTCTTGATGACCTGCGTGCTGCGCGTTTCCTGGGCGTGGAGCACCCGGTTCATCAGCTTGGGTTCGATGTAGGGCCCTTTTTTCAGCGATCGTGGCATGACTTCTCCTGCTTGCTAATCCGTATCGCGGCTCCGGCGCCCGCCGGCCCGGACGGGGTTACTTGCGTTTCTTGACGATGTAGCGGTCGGTCTTCTTGTTCTTGCGGGTCTTGTACCCCTTGGTGGGCATTCCCCACGGTGAACAGGGATGCCGGCCACCCGAGGAGCGCCCCTCGCCGCCGCCCATGGGATGGTCCACCGGGTTCATGGCGACGCCTCGCACCTTGGGACGCCGGCCAAGCCAGCGTTTGCGCCCGGCCTTGCCCAGCGAGATGTTCTCGTGCATCACGTTGCCAAGCTGCCCGATGGTGGCCATGCACTTGCGCAACACCATGCGTACCTCGCCCGACGGCAGCTTGATCAGCGCGTAGCGGTCTTCCTTGGCCATCAACTGGGCGTAAGTACCGGCACTGCGCACGATCTGTCCGCCCTGGCCCACACGCAGTTCGATGTTGTGAATGTGC
>JAMOVG010000093.1 GCA_027061725.1 Desulfobacteraceae bacterium | reverse complement strand
ACTTCAGGTGACCTTCAAACAACTGATTCTGGTGCGGGCAAAGGGATGCCCGCCACTCGCCTCAGGACAGCAGAACAGCATTCTTTTCTGCAGCCACATGCTTTTCCCTCGCCGGCTTGCCTGTGGCCATCTTAGCGAAAAAAGGCAAAAGATGGAGAATGAATAAAGCTGCGCAATGTTCCGGCTGCAGGAAGGGCTACCTGGCCTTTTTGGCCTGTTCGATGAGCTCCAGCAGGGAAAGCACCTTGGGCTTGGTGGGTCTGGAAAAGGCGCGGGACCACTCGTCTTCGGTCAGCCGCTGCCGGAAATAGGCCTCCACCTGGAAGCGGCGGTGCCAGCAGTCAAGGCTCTTGAAGCACGGCAGGCCGTTGTTCTCGATGCGGCAGTAGGAGAAGCTGATCTGGTGTCCGAGCCGCGGGCAGCGGATGGGGAAATCATCGTCCGGCGGGGTGGTGGGCAGATCTTCCATGGCTCTTCCTGATAGGGCTGCCGGCATCGGCGCCGATGCCGGCAGCCTCGGTGGTTCGCTGTTCACATCAGCCGGTGAACTGTTTGGGCTTGGGCAGCGGGGCGATGTCCGCCAGGGCCCGCTGGATCTCTTCCTCGGCCAGTTCGTGGTCGGCCAGCTTGCCGTTGAGATAGGCCTCGTAGGCCGCCATGTCCACCAGCCCGTGGCCGCTCCAGTTAAAGAGGATGACCTTTTCCTTGCCCTCTTCCTTGGCCTTTAGCGCCTCGCGGATGGCCATGGCCACGGCGTGGTCGGTTTCCGGTGCGCTGATGAAGCCCTCGGTGCGGGCGAAGGTGATGCCGGCTTTGAAGGTCTCGAGCTGCGGAATGGCCTCGGCGCGGATCAGGTTGTCCAGCAGCAGCTGGCTGATGATGGGCGCCATGCCGTGGTAACGCAATCCGCCGGCGTGGATGCCTTCGGGCACGAAGGTGTGCCCCAGGGTGTGCATGGGCAGCAGCGGCGTCATTTGCACGGTGTCGCCAAAGTCGTAGGCAAAGGGTCCGCGCGTCATGGTGGGGCACGAGGTGGGCTCGACGCCGATGATGTCGATGTCTTTGCCGTTGATCTTGTCGCGCACGAAGGGCAGAATCATACCGGCAAAGTTGCTCCCGCCGCCGGCGCAGCCGATGATCACGTCGGGGTAATCGCCGGCGATGGCCATCTGTTTCAAGCACTCCAACCCGTTGACGGTCTGGTGCAGCATGACGTGGTTGAGCACGCTGCCCAGGGAATACTTGGTATACTCATCCTGCACGGCGGCCTCCACGGCCTCGCTGATGGCAATGCCCAGGCTGCCGGGCGAGTCCGGGTTCTCCTCCAGGATCTTGCGCCCGGCGGCGGTTTCCGAGCTGGGGCTGGCGACGCAGGTGCCGCCCCAGGTTTCCATCATGATGCGACGGTAGGGCTTCTGCTGATAGCTGACCTTGACCATGTAGACCTTGCACTCCAGGCCGAAAAGCGCGCAGCAGAACGAAAGCGCGCTACCCCACTGCCCGGCGCCGGTCTCGGTGGTAATCTTCTTGGTTCCCGAGATCTTGTTGTAATAGGCCTGGGCAATAGCCGTGTTGGGTTTGTGGCTGCCGGCCGGGCTGACGCCCTCGTTCTTGAAGTAGATCTTGGCCGGCGTATCCAGGTATTTTTCCAGGGCGTAAGCCCGGTAGAGCGGTGTCGGGCGCCAGATGAGGTATTTTTCCAGGACCTCCTCCGGGATGTCGATGAAACGCTCCTGGCTGACTTCCTGCTCGATGAGGGGCATGGGGAAAATGGGGAGCAGATCTTCCGGCCCCACGGGCTGGCCGGTTCCGGGGTGCAGCGGCGGCTCCATCGGCGTAGGCATGTCGGCGGCTATGTTGTACCACTGACGGGGCAATTCAGACTCGGGCAGAAAAATCTTTTTGACTTCCATTACGCCTCCTCCTCTATGCATGGGTTAACCGGAAAAATCCCCTTTTCGTAGCGTCCGGCGGCCGGATGTCCCGGACGCGACACCCGCCGTACTGGTGACGGTATTTTTTCTACGCCTGTTTTAAAAAATGAACGCTATTCACAAGTGAACTGCCTATACCCCTTGGCGAAAAAATTCAACCCAAAAATGAATGCCGGCGGGTTTTGGCGGCCACCTCCCCGATGTTGCGCTTTACGAACCGCCCCCGGCTGTCTGCAGCCGCTGCACCACGCGCTTCATCATGGCGGCATCCTCGTACGGCTGGGGCGATTCGTTGATGATGGTGATGTCGAAATCGCGGCGTACCAGCTGCCGGGCCAGGGGTTCGAAAAAGGCCTCCTCGGTGGGGAGGTGGCGCTTTTCGCCCTTGGGTCCGTACTCGATGCCCGAAAAATGCGCATGAAAGGACCGCGGCAGGCCGTCGAGCAGCGCACGCCAGTCGATCTCGCCCTGGAGCCGGGCGTAGAGGTGGGCAAAGTCTACGGTGATGCCGCAGCCGGTGTCCTTCATAAGGGAAAAAATCTCCTCGAGAGAACCGAACTGCGAGGGTTTGCCCGTGGTCTCCGGGCACAGCTGCACCTCCCAGTTGCGGGCGACGATCTCCGCCTGCAGCGCCTCGATCTCCCCCCGGATGATGCCGTAGGTCTCAGCGGCACTGCGTTTCTGGTAGAAGCCGGGATGAAAAACCACTTTTCCGGCCCCCATGGCGTGGGCGCGTTCACAGGAGTCCAGAATGCGCTGCCGGCTGGCGGCCAGTTTTTCTTCCTCGTAGGAGGCCAGGTTGATGTAATAAGGGGCATGCACCGAAAGCACGACGCCCTTTTCGGCGGCCAGTTCCCCCACCGCCTCGGCGTCTTGCGGCTTCATGCGCACCCCGTAAGTGAACTCCACCTCCATGCAGTCCAGCCCCATGCGGGCGACCTTGCGGATGCCGGCCAGGTTCCCCTTGCCGGCCGAGCCGGCAGGGCCGATGCGGATCACGGCCTCAGGCATCCCCGCCCTTTTGCCCGCTCACGGGCGAAGAAGGCGGGTCGGCGGCGGGCTCCTTTTTCTTGCCGAAGCGCTCTTTGATGCGCCGCCCCAAGCGCCGCAGCTTGATGTACAGATAGATCAGCAATCCGAAGAACAGGCATAGGAAAACGATATTGAAAAGCGGAAAATGATTGTAGTCCCTCGGCACTTTCTTCAGGCTGATGGCGTTGGGGAACATGGCGAAGATCTTGATGCGCCACCCATAGTACTTCACCAGCACCCAGGGTTTGGGGTTGGCGGTGGCGTATTCCTGGGCCTCTGCGGCCAAGTCAGCGCTGTTGAACTTGAAATAGGGAGGCCATCCCCAGCCGGTGTCCTCGTTGCGGAAGACCAGGACTTTGCCCTCGCGCGTGATGGTGTTGATAAAACGCACGTCGCGGATGCCGGCCGGTTT
>JAMOVG010000092.1 GCA_027061725.1 Desulfobacteraceae bacterium | reverse complement strand
GGGACGGCCAAGCTCACCGGCGGCATGAACATTCCGGGATTGGGGTGACCATGAGCATGCGCCAATACTACCCGGCCCCCATCGTGCGGCTGATCAAGAGCCTGTCCCGCCTGCCCTCCATCGGCGAAAAGAGCGCCGAGCGGCTGGCCCTGCACCTGCTGCGGGCGCCGCGGGAGGAGGCCCTGGGGCTGGCCGAAGCCATCGTGGACCTCAAAAACAGCATGCGCCTGTGCGGGGTCTGTTTCGGGCTCAGCGACGCCGAAACCTGCAGCATCTGCGCCAATCCCGCCCGGGACACGGGTGTGCTGTGCGTGGTGGAACAGCCCGGCGACATGGTCAGCATCGAAAAGTCGGGGGCTTTCAAGGGGCGCTACCATATTCTGCAGGGCGCCCTGTCGCCCATGGACGGCATCGGGCCCGACGGCATCCGCATCCGGGAGCTGATCGAGCGCATTCGGGCCGGCGGCGTCAGCGAGGTGATTCTGGCCACCGGTACCAGCGTGGAAGGCGAGGCCACGGCCGATTACATCGCGCGGCAGCTGATGGAACTGCCGGTGCGCGTCACGCGCATCGCCGCCGGTGTGCCCATGGGCGGCGACCTGAAATACGTGGACCAGGTGACGCTGCGCAAGGCCCTGGAGAGCCGGCATGCCCTCTGAGCCCCGCGGCCGGGAGATATTCACCTGCCGCATGTGCGGCGACTGCTGCCGGGGGTACGGCGGCACCTTCGTCAGCCCCGAGGAGATCCGTGCCATTGCCGCCTACGTGGGGGTGGACGCCCAACGGTTCATCGAGGACTACTGCCAGTTCTCGGGCCGGCGGCCGGTGCTGGCCCAGGCCGAAAACGGCTACTGTGTTTTCTGGGACGGCAAGTGCGGCATTCACCCGGTCAAACCCCGCATGTGCCGGCAGTGGCCCTACCTCGAGAGCGTGCTGGTGGACGTGGCCAACTGGCACGCCATGGCCGATTCCTGCCCGGGCATGCGCACCGATGTGGACGACGCCGTGATCCGTGAATGCGTGGCACGCATGCTGGAACGGCGCTGAAAAAGGGACGTCGGTTTGAGAGCCTTTGCCCACCTGAGCCCGGAAGACGCCAAATGGGGGCCGTGGCATTGCGGGGGATAGAAAACAGGCCCGCAGATTTCGGCGTTCATCGGCGGCCGGCCGGTGCCTGCCATTCCCGGGAAGGCACCAGGCGGTACCACGGGCCCTCCTGGTCGCGGTCGCTGCCGGTGATGCGGCGGATGATGTTGCGTGCCTCCAGGTCCGCCAGGCAGGCGTCCAGGCTGGCCTCGTCGCTGTTCCAGATGCCCGACAGGTTCTTGCGGGAGATGGTCTCTCCGGTGTCCGACAGCCCGCAGCACAGCAGGTAACACGATATGGACTCGGTGGAGAGCCCCTCCTTGAATATGCGCTGGTCCATTTTGGAATGGTGGGTGTTCATGCCTGTTTTTTCCTTAAATCCTTAAATAAAGAAGCGGTCAGCCGCCAGGGAAAAGGCCGTATCCGGATAAATTTCGCCGGGTGTCTTGTCTTTTTGTCTGGCAAACCCGGCGTCGTCGTTCATCCGATACCTGCCACCTGATATCCGGCAGTTGATCCCCCTTATCACCCGGAGGTTTTTTGCGCCATCATGATCGGTATTTTTGATTCGGGCCTCAGCGTCTTGCGCTTGGCGGCCGCCATCCGGCGCCGGCTGCCGGAACACGATCTGCTGGTCCATGTTGACACGGCCGGCGGCCCCTGGGGGCTGCGCAGCGCCAGGGCCATCCGCACGGCCGCCACGGCCGCCGCCGGCTTCCTGGCCGCAGAGGGGGCCCGCCTGCTGGTGTGCGCCAGCCACAGTGCGGCCGCCGTGGCCGCCGAAGCGGTTGCGCGACAGGTGGATGTGCCGCTGCTGACGGTAATCGACCCGGCCGCCGAGACCGCCCTTGCGCTTTCGCGTGGCTTGAGGATCGGCGTGCTGGGCAGTCCGGCACTGGTGGCGTCAGGGGCCTGGGAGGACGCCCTGAGCCGCCGCAACACAGGCGTACGCGTGTTCTGCCGGGCGGCGCCCCTGGTGTTGCCGCTGGTGGAGTGGGGCTGGCTGAAGAAACCCGAAACCCGCATGATCCTCAAGAAATACCTGCATCCCCTCAAGCTCCGGCAGGTGGACACCCTGGTGTGCGCCGGCGGACACTTCGGCCTCCTGGAGGCGGTCGCGCGCCGCAAGATCGGAAAGCGCGTGGCCGTCATCGATTCGCTCGCGGTGCTGGCCGAACACCTGCCGCAATACCTGGCGGACCATCCGGGCACGGGTGGGCAGCTGCCCCGCGGCGGCCGGCTGACCTGCACCGTCTCCGATCTTGTCCACGGCAGCGGCGAACTGGCCGCCCGCTACTTCGGCGGCCGGGTGGCGCTGCAGGCCGCAGCGCCCGGGGGTTACAAGCGGGCCGTGTAGTTGGGCCCCACGATGAGCAGGTTGTTGGTGATGGTGGCCTGGATGCGCTCCATCTTGCTGCCGAACATCAGGTCGCGGATCACGCCGTGGCCGTAAGCACCCATGATCACCAGGTTGTCATGGGGCACCTCGTAGAGGTTGGTTTCCAGTGTGCCGCTGTCAAAGCGGTCCCACCGCTTGACGTACTTTGCCACTTCCGCTTCCAGGTTGTTTTCGCGAATGACCTCTTCGTAATGGTCGGGGTCATTTTTTTCCACCTGGGTGAAAAGCGTCATTTCGCACCCCGACTGGCGGCAGAGCTGGATGCCCAGTCGCAGGGCCTTGACGGCGTTGTTGGAACCGCCGAAGAGCACTGTGATGCCGTTCCAGGGCTTGTAGGCCGGGCTGGTGATCAGCACCGGGAAGTGCGCCGACTTGACGATGCGCCGCACGCGCGGGCCGATGTAGCCCAGCCCGATTTTGTGCGACAGGTCGCTGATGCTGCGCGGGCAGCACATGTAATCGTAGTGGGTAGGAATGTCCGGCAGCGTGGAGGCCGTGAAATGCTTGGGCTCGAAGAAGACGGGCTTCAGGCCGGCCTCCGCCACGATTTCCTCGGCATGCCGGCGGGCGGTGGGCGGATCGCTGAGGTAGGATTCGTCCAGGTCCACCTGTACCACGTCGTTTTCGAAGTACATGAGAAACTTGGTCGACCGCGGGATGTAGATCACCGGGTAGGCGCCTACTTTCCTGCAGAAGTGCACGGACTGCATCAACGTTTCTCTTCCCAGGGGCGTGTTGCGAAAGATGTGAAACAGTTCTTTGTCCATTTTGCCTATCTCCCTCCTGTCAACTGGTCTGCACCGCCAGTTCGCGGCGGTAGCGATCCAGCAGGGTCGCCTTGGATATCATTCCCCTGAAGCGGTTGTTGCTGACCACCGGCATGCTGAACAACCGCTTCTCGTCCATCCTGCGAAGCACGTCGGGCAGGTCGTCGTCGGGATGCACGGTTTCGACGTCGGTGTCCATGATCTCTTCAATGACAACGGCGTCGTACATGGCGGGATTGAAAAGGTAGGGGCGCACATCGTCGAGGTAGACCATCCCCAGGAACTCCCCGGTTTCAGGGTCCTCCACCGGAAAGTAGTTGCGGTGCGAGATCTTGACAATGTCCACGAATTCGCCCAGTCGCATGGTGGGCGACACCACGATGCAGTCCTTTTCCAGCAGTTCGGGTACGCTCAGGTCGGTCAGCACGCGCGCGTCGGTGCCGGGCCGCAGCAGGTGTCCGTGGTCGATGAGTTCCTTGAGGTAAAAGGAGGCCGGCTCGAAATAATGGCACACCGTGGTCGAGATGACCGAGATGATGATCAGCGGCAGGATCACTTCCCAGCCGCCCGTGATTTCGACGATCAGAAAAATGCCCGTCAGGGGAGCCTGCAGCATGCCGCTGATCAGCCCGGCCATGCCCAGCAGGGCGAAGCAGCCTTCGCTGGCCATGTTGGCTCCCGGCCACAGGGCCATCAGTGCCCGCTGAAACGTCAGACCCAGGATGCTGCCGATAGCCAGGCAGGGGGCAAAGATACCACCCGATCCTCCCCAGCCCAGTGTGAGGGAGGTGGCCAAGATCTTGGCCATCAGCAGGATGAACACCAGCGTTACCCCCGGCGCATACAGGCCGTGGATCATGAGGCGGGTCGTGTGGTAGCCCTCGCCCAGCACGTCCGGCAGCGCCAGTCCCATGGCGCCCACCACGCAGCCGCCCAGGGCGGCGCGCAGCCAGGTGGGGCCGCCGGTCCGGCTGCACAGGCTGCTCATACCCCGCAGCAGGCGGGTGAGCAGGATGGAGGCCGCAGCGGCCAGAATGCCCAGGCCGACGCTGGCGGCGATGTCGATGAAGTCGATATTGAACACCTGGTGGGTAAAGGCGATGCGGTTGCCCATCAGGATGCGGCTGATCTCGGTGCCTGAAACCGCGGCGATGGCGATGGGAATGATGTTGAGGGTCGTCCACTCACCCAGGATGACTTCCACGGCAAAGACCATGCCGGCGATGGGCGCGTTGAAGATGGCGGAGATGGCCCCGGCGGCGCCGCAGCCCACCAGCGTGACCCGCTGGCGTTCGTTGAGCCCGAACTTGCGGGCAATGGTGGAGCCGATGGCCGCGCCGCTGATAACCACCGGGGCCTCGGGGCCGGCCGATCCGCCGCTTCCGATGGTCAGACAGCTGGAAATCAGGCGGGTGAAGCTGGAGCGAAAACGCAGCAGTCCGCCGTAGCGCGAGACCGCGTAGATGACTTCCGGCACGCCATGGCCGGCGCCCTCGCGCACGATTTTTTCCAGAAAGATGGACGATGCCGCGGCGCCGGCGGCCGGCAGCAGAAAGGCCCACCAGTAGTGACGCAGGGGCTGCAGCCATTCCACCATGGCGTCGATGGAGGTGTTGAGCGCCACCGCTGACAGCCCGCTGCAGTTGCCGACGATCACGGCAATGAGGATCAGCAGCAGCCGGTCATCGAGGCGGAAGAAGCGCCATCGGGTCAGTTTGAGCCATGGTTTGATGCGGTCCATGCCAGCGTGATGTCCGTCAGTACCCGGCTGATACCAGCTGTTCTTCCAGTCGGGCGATGCGTTCAAAAAAATCGGCCGGAGCCGGTCTCGTTTTCAGAAAAGCGACGAAGTCGTCATCCCGCACGCAGTAAGTCAAACGGGACAGCAGATGCAGGTGTGTCTTAACCGAGGGGCTCAGCAGGACGAACATCACGAAGACCGGTTGCTGGTCCACCGCGTTGAAATCCACGGGGTTTTTCAGAAAACAGGTGGTGATCAGGGAGCGCTTGGTCGTATTGCCGGACGGGTTGCGGGGGTGGGGGATGGCCACCCCCTTGCCGATGCCCGTGGACGCCAGCTGCTCGCGGGCCAGCAGCCGTTGGTAGAGATCCTCGCGTTCGGCCGTCTCCAGGCCGGGGATGCTGTCGGCGGCCGCCCGCAGCGCCGAGCGGAGGTCGTCGGCCGCCAGTTCGTAAAACACACCGCCCCGCCGCATGACGGTCTGCAGGTCTTCGAGTTCGGGCGTCTGTTGCGAGGCGCGGTCCACCCGCGGGGGGAAAAAAGACAGGTTGCGCTCCCTGGCCCAGCGCTCCAGGGCAGCCTGGCTGAAGCTGTATTCCTCGCCGATGCGCTGCACCGGCAGGCGCCCCTGGCGAATCCAGCGGCGTACCGTTCTTTCGGGCACCCCTAGACATTTGGCGATTTCGGAAATGGTCAGTTGCATGATGAACCTTCCTTGCGGCCCCATGGCCCTAAACGCAAAAAACTAACCTGAATATTCCAGAAAATCAATGAATTTATGTGTCCGGTGCGGCACGCCGGATGGTGATGTCCCGTCGGGGGTAGGGAATCTCGATTTTTTCGCGGTCGAACACCGTTTTGATGCGGTCGGTGATGTCGGAAATGGTGTCCATGCGCTTGCGGGCGTCCTCGATCCACACCCGCAGCTGCAGGTCCACGGAGGATTCACCGAAGTTGCGCACCACCACCTTGGGGGCCGGCCGGTGCATTACCCAGGGAATCTCGCGGGCGACTTCCCGCAGCAGCGTCTTGGCCTTGGCGACATCGGCATCGTAGGCGATTCCGATGTTGATGCGCACGCGGATCTCCGAGCTGATGGCGGTGTAGTTGACGATGTCGCGCTTCATGATTTCGTTGTTGGGAATGATCACCACGATGTGGTCCGTGGTGCGGATGCGCGTGGCCCGCAAACCGATATCAATGACATCTCCCCAGGTGGCGCTGCCCGAGGGTGCGGCCCACACCTCGATGCGATCGCCCACCTCGAAGGGGCGGTCGATAATCAGCAGGATGCCGGCGATCAGGTTGGACAGGGTGTCCTTGGCGGCGAATCCGATGGCCAGCCCGGCCACACCCGCCCCGGCCACGAAGGGCATGACATTGATGCCCAGCACGTCCAGGGCCAGGATAGCGGCCACGGTGTAGATGATGACCCCCGACAGCTTGCCGAGAAGGGCGAAGATGATGTTGTCTACGTGGGTTTCGGTCTTGGCCGCGATTCCCTTTTCCAGGTAATCGATGAGGATGTCCACGAAACGCTTGACCGGTACGGCCATAAGCACGACCAGCACGGCATAGAAGAAATCCCCGATGGTGGGGATGTCGAAAAGATCGATGATCAGGGTGCCGCCGACGATGAAGACCGCATAAAACACGGCCACCCGGATGAGGCCGAAAATCCCGGTGTTGCTCTGAAAAAAGGGCACCTTTTGCAGGCGCTTTTCCAGCAGCTTCAGCACCCGTCGCAAGATGAGCCAGGCGGCTGCCGACAGCACCACGATGAGCACGGCTTCGGCCAGCCCCTTGAGAAAGACGGGATTCGTGGTCACGTAGGTCCACAGTGTGTTGAGACGATCGATGATGCGGTTCATTGGTAGATGCCGGAGTCCCGGCAGCCAATCCCCGGCCGAAGCGTTTTGTCGCCCTGACGGCTTGGGGATGCGCCGAAACAGAGTAAGATATTGGAAAAAAAGCAGGCAGCCCCGGTCTGGCCGCGGCTGCCTGCGGAAATGTCGTCGGGCTGTTGTCGTGCCGCCCGCAAAGGCCGGGGGCGTCTATCGCACCGCCGAGAAGAAACCCGCCTTGATGAATTCCCGGTTGAGGCGGGCGATATTGACGATGGAAATCTCCTTGGGGCACTCGGCCTCGCATTCGCGTTCATTGGAGCAGTTGCCGAAGCACAGTTCGTCCATGCGGCGCACCATGGCCAGGGCGCGCCGGGCGGCTTCCGGTTTTCCCTGGGGCAGCAGCGCCAGGTGAGAGACCTTGGCGCTGACGAACAGCATCGCCGAGGCGTTGGGGCAGGCCGCCACGCAGGCGCCGCAGCCGATGCAGGCGGCCGCATCCATGGCCAGGTCCGCCTTTTCCTGGGAGACGGGGATGGTGTTGGCGTCGGGGGCGCCGCCGGCGTTGACCGAGATGTATCCGCCGGCCTGGATGATCCCATCCAGGGCACCGCGGTCGATGACCAGGTCGCGCACCAGTTTGAAAGCCCGCGCGCGAAAGGGCTCGATGACGATGGTGTCGCCGTTGTTGAAATGGCGCATGTGCAGCTGGCACAGGGTGGTGCCCTTCTGGTGCCCGTGGGGGTGCCCGTTGACCACCGCCCCGCACTGTCCGCAGATGCCCTCGCGGCAGTCGGAGTCGAAGGCGATGGGTTCCTTGCCGTCCAGTGTGAGCTGGTCGTTGACCACGTCCAGCATCTCCAGAAAAGACATGTCCGTGGAGATGTTGGTGGCATGCAGCGTTTCGAAACCCCCCCTTGCGTCGGCGGTCTTCTGCCGCCATACCTTCAGCGTCAGATCGATGGTTCGGGTCACTTGTAGCTCCTTTGCGCAAGATGAACGTTCTCAAAAACCAGAGGCTCGATGTGGCGCTGCGGTTCGCTTTGGTCGCCCGTGTATTCCCAGGCGGCCACGTGGGCGAAGTGCTCGTCGTCGCGCAGGGCCTCGTGCTCTTCGGTCTGGAAAGCCTCGTTGAAATGCCCGCCGCAAGATTCGCGGCGGGTGAGGGCGTCGACGATCATCAGTTCGGCGAATTCCAGGAAGTCGGCCACCCGGCCGGCCCGCTCCAGGCTCTGGTTGAATTCCTCGCCGCGGCCCGGCACGCGCACGTTCTCCCAGAACTCGGCGCGCAGCTCGCGCACCATCCCGCGCGCCTTCTGCAGCCCCTCGTCGTTGCGCGACATGCCGCAGTAGTCCCACATGATCAGGCCCAGATGGCGGTGAAAATCGTCTACCGAGCGGTGTCCGTCGATCTTGAGCAACTTGTCTACCTGTTCGCCGACCCTCTTCTCGGCTTCGGCGAAAGCGGGATGGTCGGTGGAAACCGCCTGCCGGGAGCTGTCCGCCAGGTAGCCTCCGATGGTGTAGGGGATAATGAAATAGCCGTCGGCCAGGCCCTGCATGAGCGCGCTGGCGCCCAGCCGGTTGGCGCCGTGGTCCGAGAAGTTGGCCTCGCCCAGCACGAACAGGCCCGCAATGGTGCTCATGAGATTGTAGTCCACCCACAGGCCGCCCATGGTGTAGTGGATCGCCGGATAGATGCGCATGGGGGTTTCATAGGGGTTTTCAGCCGTGATTTTTTCGTACATCTCGAACAGATTGCCGTATTTTTTCTCGATGACGTCTCGTCCGTCGCGGCGGATGGCGTCGGCGAAATCCAGGTACACGGCCCGTCCGGTTTCCCCGACTCCCTTGCCCATGTCGCACTGCTCCTTGGTGGCCCGCGATGCCACGTCGCGGGGCACCAGGTTGCCGAAGCTGGGGTACTTGCGCTCCAGGAAGTAGTCGCGCTCGGACTCGGGGATTTCGTTGGGTGGGCGCTTGTCGCCCGGCTTCTTGGGGACCCACACGCGGCCGTCGTTTCGCAGGCTTTCGCTCATCAGGGTCAGTTTGGACTGGTAGGTGCCGTGCACCGGGATGCAGGTGGGGTGGATCTGGGTAAAACACGGGTTGGCGAACAGGGCGCCGCGCTTGTAGGCCCGGTAGGCGGCGGTGACGTTGGAGTTCATGGCGTTGGTGGAAAGGAAAAAGACGTTGCCGTAGCCCCCCGATGCCAGCACCACGGCGTCTCCTGCGTAGCGCTCCATTTCGCCGGTGATCAGGTTGCGCACCAGGATGCCGCGTGCCTGCCCGTCCACCACGATCAGGTCCAGCATCTCGCGGCGGGTGAACATCTCCACCCGGCCGGCGGCGATCTGGCGACTTAAAGCGCCGTAGGCTCCCAGCAGCAGCTGCTGGCCGGTCTGGCCGCGGGCGTAAAAGGTGCGCGACACCTGCGCCCCGCCGAAAGAGCGGTTGGCCAGCAGGCCGCCGTACTCCCGGGCGAAAGGCACGCCCTGGGCCACGCACTGGTCGATGATGTTGTTGCTGACCTGCGCCAGACGGTAGACGTTGGCCTCGCGGGCGCGGAAATCGCCGCCCTTGATGGTGTCGTAGAACAGGCGCCAGATGCTGTCGCCGTCGTTGGGATAGTTCTTGGCGGCGTTGATGCCCCCCTGGGCGGCAATGCTGTGGGCCCGCCGGGGACTGTCCTGGATGCAGAAATTCTTGACGTTGTAGCCGAGTTCGGCCAGGCTGGCCGCCGCCGAACCTCCGGCCAAGCCGGTGCCCACCACCAGGATGGTGAACTTGCGCTTGTTGGCGGGACTGACCAGCTTGAGTTCGAATCGGTGTCGGTCCCATTTTTCGGCCAGGGGCCCTGCGGGGATGTGGGCGTCAAGCTGCATGGTGTCTTCCTTTCTTGCCGCTTAAGCGAAAAATGAAAAGTAAATCGGCAGGAACCCGAACCCGATGCCGAAAACCAGGCTGAGAATGGTGCCCACCACCGTGATGGCCGGCATGTACTTGGGGTGGTTGAGCCCCAGGGTCTGAAACAGGCTCCAGAAGCCGTGGCTGACGTGCAGGGCCACCACCACCATGGCCGCGATGTAGATGGCGACGTAAACGGGATCGGCGAAGGCGCGGGAGACGACATCGAAGATGGTCGTGTGGGACTTGTCCACGAAGCTGAAGTTGGCCAGGTGGAAGATGACGAACAGCAGGATCAGCAGGCCGGTGTAAGGCATGGTGGCCGAGCCGATGGTGCGTCCGCCGCCGCTTTTGTTAACGCGGTAGCGCTGCGGGCGGGCCGACAGGTTCTGCACGAAGAGCAGCAGCCCGGTGGCGATGTGCACCAGGGCCAGGGCCAGCAGGATCCACTCGGCCGCCACCAGGACGGGGCCCAGCGAGTGGAGTTTTTCGGCGTAGGCGTTGAACGCCTCCGGGCCGCCGTAAATGGAGAGGTTGCCGGCCAGGTGAAGGGTCAGGAAACCGATAAAGGAGAGGCCGGTGACCGCCATCATCAGTTTCTTGCCGATGGAAGTCCCCAGGGTGTTGGTCAGCCAGTTCATCGCATCCTCCGCTATGGCATGGACAGGGTGGTTTTGCCTGCACGTCGGCTGGCGGGAAAGCTATTTGATTCGTCCCTGGCTGTCAATGAGATTTTTTTGCCACCAGCGGCTGGAATCGCGCTCCAGAATGCTCCTGGCAAGCTGCCTGCCGGTGTCCGTCCGAAGGCGCCCGCGCGCCGCTTTCAGCCAGCCCTTGACGGGCTCGTAGCCGCTCTCGTCTACAGGTTTTAGATCCAGGATCAGGGCCAGCTGATCGGCGTCGTGGGCCAGGCGAGACTCCAGGGTGCGCTGCTCGTTGAATTCGTCGATCAGGTCCGCGAGCTGTGCGCCGAAGGGGACTTCGGCCGTCATGTCGGCCACGGCCCCGGGTTCATCGGCGCGGGTGTAGAGACGCTGAAGGTAGTTGATGTCGCCGGTGCGCGCCTCGGGCAGGTCGTGAACCAGCGCCAGGCTGATGAGCCGCAGGGCATCGGCCTCGGGGTGAAGCCGGGCCATTACGAAGGCGATGAAGGTCACTGCAAAGGCGTGTTCGGCGACGGACTCGCAGCCGCGGCCCAGGAAGGCGTATCCGGAACGGGGCAGGCGCTTGAGAAAACAGGCTTCGAACAGCAGGTCGGCGATGGCTGAATCGTTCATGGGCGCAGGGATCGGTCTCAGTCCAGGTTTTTAACGTCGATGCCGTATTTCTTGATCTTGTAGTGGATGGCCCGGCGGCTGATGCCCAGCAGGCCGGCGGCGTCTTTCTGGACGCCCCCGCTGCGGCGCAGGGCCTTGATGATGGTTTGGCGTTCGTTGTCTTCCAGCGACAGGGTCTCGCTTTCCTTCTCGCGCGGCAGGGTCCCCTGTTCGGGCAGTCCCCCCAGCTGGATGTCCTGCCTGCGCAGCACGCCGTCACGGCACAGGACGATGCCCGCTTCCAGGGCGTTCTTGAGTTCGCGCACGTTTCCGGGCCACGGATAGGCCGACAACCACTTGAGGGTTTCAGACGGCAGTTTGACGGGCGCCAGTTCGTGGGTCCGGCAGAAATCCTCGGCGAAGCGCTTGGCCAGCAGCGGGATGTCCTCGCGCCGCTCCCGCAGCGGGGGGACCTTCAGTGTGACTACCCGCAGGCGGTAGTACAGGTCCTCCCGGAACCTGCCGTTGCGGATGTCCTCCACCAGGTCGGCGTTGGTGGCCGAGATGATGCGGCAGTCCACGTCGGACTCCTCCAGGCTTCCGATCTTGCGGATCTTGCGCTCCTCGATGAAACGCAGCAGGCGGGTCTGCATTTCGGGCGACACGTTGCCGATCTCGTCCAGGAAGAGGGTGCCGCCGTCGGCCGACTCGATCAGGCCCTTTTTGTCGCGGATGGCGTGGGTGAAAGATCCCTTGACGTGCCCGAACAGTTCGCTTTCCAGCAGGCCCGTGGGCGTCGCCCCGCAGTCGACCACCACAAAAGGCTCGGCGCTGCGGCGGCTCATCTGGTGGATCAGGCGCGCGATGCGTTCCTTGCCCACGCCGCTTTCCCCCAGCACCAGCACGTTGACGTCGCTGGCGGCCACCCGGCCGACCAGGTCGTAGAGCTGCTGCATGGCAGGGCTTTCGACTTTTTCCAGTTCGGCCGCGGCCGCGGTCGGAACCTGGTTTTCGGCAGCGGCGGCGCTGATGCGGATGCGCTTGAGCTTGCGGATCAGTTCCTGGCCGTCGAAGGGCTTGGTCAGGTAGTCGACGGCCCCCGATTTGACCGCCTGCACGGCGTCGGGAATGGTGCCGTAAGCGGTCAGCAGGATGACGGGCAGCTCGTCGTGCATGCGGCGCGCCTCGGTCAGCAGCTGCATGCCGCCCATCTCGGGCATCTTGACGTCCGAGACCATGACGTCCACCTGCCGGGTGGCCAGGATTTCGAGGGCCTCGGGGCCGCCTTCGGCGCGGTAGACCTTGAAACCCGCGGAGGACAGGCGGGCCTCGATGACTTCGAGGACGTTGCGGTCGTCGTCGACCACCAGTATGTATCGCGGTGCAGTTCCCATGGGTCTGGTGATTCCCGGCAGTGCTGTGGAAATCCGGTTTCGGCCGGATTTCGCGGTCCTGGGTGATTTTCTGGAAGATCGTCGCACTGCAGTGGCTGCCGTGCGGGTCAGGGGGATGAGAGTTCCTTCTTCTTCTCCAGGATCTTTTTGTCGATGGCTTCCAGGCTGTTGATCTTGTGCTTGAGGTTCCAGATTTCCCTTTCCAGTTTGCCGGTGTAATCCACGTAGTACTGCAGCAGTTTCTTCTGGGCCTCCATGGCGGTGATGCGCGTCTCCATCTCCTTGAGCCTGTCCTGGCAGGCCCGGTAGCGCTTGGCCGGTACGGTGGCGGATTGCCCGCCGGACGGCTTCTTGGCGGACGGCTGCCTGCGCTCGGCCCTGGGGGACAGCAGGCGGCCCAGCAGCGGCGCCAGCATGCGCGGGTCTTCATCGCGGTATTTAAGGGGCGCCCTCCGGTTCCACTCCTGCCACAGGATCAGGGCGGCTGCGTACTGTGCGGGGGTCTCAGCCAGTACCAGGCGGGTGCATGCGAGCCCGTACAGCGCGCTGCGGGCGACCTGCGGATCGCCGGAAGTGCGCACCCTTTCGAACAGTTCCCCGGCACGGCGGTAGTCGCCGGTCTGAAAAGCCTCCAGCCCCCGGTTCAGGATCTGCCGGTCCGGGGTCACGGCGGCCGCCCGGTTGCCGTTTTTGTGGCCACCGGGCAAAACGGCGCAGCCGTAAGCCAACAGGATCAGCGCCGCCGTCAGCAGCAGCGTCGCGGAGTGCCGCCGGGGCGCCCGCTGCCGGGAGGTCAGGATGGTTTTGCGCTGAAAGTGTTTCATCAATGCACGCCTGCAATGTCGGTTCTCATTTTCACGGGGCCGCCCGTGGCCGGTGCCCGCCTGCGACGGCAAACCGTTTCCCCGACGCTGCGCATCAGGCCGCCTGCTTTTGCTGCGGCCTTCCGGGCAGCGTGAAGCAGAAGGTGCTTCCGTGACCCACGCGACTGCTCACCCACAACTTTCCACCGTGGGCCTCTACGATCATTTTGGTGATGCTCAGGCCCAGTCCGACCCCGTCCATCTGGTTGCGGAAATGGGCGCCGCGGTAATACTTGTTGAAGATCAGCTGCTGTTCGTCCTCGGGAATTCCCGGGCCGTTGTCCGCCACGCAGACCTCTAGTCCGCCGTCGTCCATGATCCGGGCCCGCACTTTGATGGCGCCCCCGTTCTGGCAG
>JAMOVG010000091.1 GCA_027061725.1 Desulfobacteraceae bacterium | reverse complement strand
CCCCGCCTCTGGAGATCGGCAGCAACGCAACGCACGGGTGACCCATGATCGACCTGAGAGCCTTCGCCTTCATCGACCAGCTTCAGAAACAGATGGTGGCCTACATCGGTTCGGCCTCCCGCGGATATTACCCCGTCACGGGCCAGGCGGCCCTGTTTCTGGAAATCGCACCGGGTGTGGAGATCAACACCATCACCGACGCCGTCATGAAAAAGGCCAACGTGCGCCCCGGCGCCCTGGTGGTGGAGCGCAGCTACGGCATGCTGGAAGTGCACGCCGACGACCCGGACGATGTGCGCCTGGCGGGCGAGGTGGTGCTGGACTACCTGGGATGCAGCGAGGCCGACCGGCTGCGCCCCAAGATCCTGTCCTCGGAAGTCATCGAGCGGCTGAACCCATACATGAGCCAGATCGTCAACCGCTTCCGGGCGGCCAGCCTGTCGCTGAGCGACGACACGCTCTACATCCTGGAGGTCGTGCCGGCCGGCTATGCCGGCTACGCGGCCAACGAGGCGGAAAAAGCCGCCGACATCACCATCAACCATGTCAGTGTCTACGGTGCCAGCGGCCGGGTCTACCTGGCCGGTTCCACCTCGGACATCCAGGCCGCCCGGGAGGCAGCCGAAACCGCACTGGCTTCCCTGGATGGAAGGAATCATTGACCAATGCCCCGGGGCGAAGAGATAAAGTCAGCCAAGAAAGACCTGTTCGACAGGATCATTCAAGTCTATCCGCGCCTGTCTCCCAAGAAGCGACGGGTGGCGGACATGATCATGCGTGACTACAAGAACATCTTTCTGATGACGGCCCGGGAGATCGCCGAGAAGTGCGGCGTCAGCGAACCGACCATCATCCGTTTTAGCGTGGACCTGGGTTTTTCCGGCTACGCCGAGTTCCTGCAGTACATGAAGGCCCTGCTGCACACGGAGCTGACCAGTTCCGAGCGCCTTACCCACACGCGACCGGTTTCCGACGAGGGGAGCACCATCCAGCGCTACTGCCGGAACGCCATCGCCAACCTGCAGAACATGGAGGACTCGATTACGGAAGAGGAGTTCAGGAAAATCGCCCGCACGATTTTCGACGCCGAGCGGGTGTACGTGGTCGGCTACCGGGCCTCGGCCACGCTGGCCTACCATTTCGGATACCTGCTGAAAAAAGTGCGCGAAGACGTGACCATCGACACCCGTCTTACCTGGGAACTGACCGACGCCCTGAACGAGGGAGCCCCCAATACCCTGATGGTGGTCCTGGCGTTTCCGCGCTACCCACGGCGAACCATCGAGATGATGAAATACGCCAAGCAGTGCGGCGTGCGGACCATCGGGATCAGCGACACCCCGCGGTCGCCGATCGTCACGCTTTCGGACCAGTACGTGATCATCGACATCGAGGGGGTGTCCTTCGTGGACCCCTTCGGCCACATCATCGTTTTTCTGGGGGCGCTGGTGCACGAGATCGCCTTTCTCGACAACCAAAAGGCCATGCGCTGCATGTCCAAGTTCGACCGGGGTGTGGAGAAGGCCAACGAATTCTACCGCGAGGACGATGTCGACCAGCGGCTGACCTACCGAATGAACAAGGCGCAGATCACCTCGCTTTGGCCGCAGAAGGAGGACAGCCGCTCGTGAAACGGCTTCCGGTCGACCCGCAAACGGAAAGAGAAGCGACATGAAACTCGACGAGAAACTCATCGAACGCATCGTGGAAACTGTCGTGGACAGGCTTGCCCGGGAAGAGCTGAACGACCCTGCGCCCGCAGCGGAAAAAGGCGAAACCGGCGGCGATGGCGTCGCTGGCACCGTCACCGACGGTGTTTTCCAGGACATGGATGCCTGCATCCAGGCGGCCCGGCGGGCGCAACAAAAGCTGGTGGCCCTGCCGCTGGCGGTGCGCGGGCGACTGATCGACGCCATTCGCGAGGCCGGACGGGCCAACGCCGAAACCTACGGGAACATGGAATTCGAGGAGACCGGGCTCGGCAAGGCCGCTGACAACGTGGCCAAGAACACCTCCGCCTGCGCGGTCATGGGTATGGAGGACCTGGCGCCCGAGGTTTACGCCGGCGACAAGGGGGTCACCATTATCGAACGGCTGCCGGTGGGCGTGATTGCCTCGGTGCACCCGGTCACCAACGCCGCGCCCAGCATTCTCTTCAACGCCGTCATGATGCTGGCCGGCGGCAACACCGTGGTGGTCAACCCGCACCCCAGGACCAAAGAGGTGTCGGCGCGGGTCATCCGCGACCTCAACGCCGCCGTGGCGGCGGCCGGCGGACCGGCCAACTGCCTGTGCTGCCTGCAAGAGCCCTCGGTACCCTCGGCCCAGCATCTCATGACCCACCCCGGCATCGGCATGATCGCCGTCACCGGCGGTCACGGCGTGGTGGATTTCGCCACCCGCACGGGCAAACGGGTCATCGCCGGCGGACCGGGCAACCCGCCGGTGGTGGTGGACGAAACCGCTGACCTGGACCGCGCCGCCAGCTGCATCGTGCAGGGTGCCGGCTTCTCCAACTGCATCGCCTGCGCCAGCGAGAAGGAGATCTTCGTAGTCGAGGCGGTGGCGGACCCCTTGAAGCGAAAGCTCAAGGAGCACGGCGCCTACGAGATCGAGGCGAACCAGGGGGAAGCACTGCTCAAGCACATTTTCAAGGAAATCGGGGAACCGGGCACGCCCGGCGTGATCAACATGGACTACATCGGCAAGACGCCGGCCTTCATCCTGAAATCCATCGGCCTGGAGGTGGGGCCCGAGGTGCAGATCGTCATCCTGGAAACCGATGCCGACCACCCCCTGGTATGGACCGAACAGATCATGCCGGTGCTGCCACTGGTGCGCTGCCGCGACGTGGACCAGGCCATCGAACGGGCCCTGGCGGCCGAACAGGGGTTCGGCCATACCATGGCGATCCACTCCAGTAGCCTGGTGAACATCCAGAAGATGGCCAGCCGCGCCGACTGCGCCTCCTTCGTCAAAAACGGGGCCTGCGGCCTGGGCGGGGTAGGCGTTACAGGGGAGGGCTACGTCTCTTTCCACATCGCCACCAACGGCGAGGGCCACACCCGGCCGCGCTCGTTCACCCGCATCCGCCGCTGCGTGATGACCGACGACCTGCGCTACCGATACGGCGGCCGGCCTTGAGCCGCGGAATCACGGACCATGAGAATTCACCTGCTGGAGCACGACCCGCTGGATTTTTCCCGGACCCACATCACACGCTGGGCCAGGGAGAAGGGGCACACCCTCGTGCAGACATACCTGTGCAGCGGCCAGGCCCTGCCGCAGCCGGACGACTTCGACTGGCTGATGGTTATGGGGGGCGCCCTCCATGTCTGGGAAGAAGCCGCTTATCCCTGGCTGGCGGATGAAAAACGGTTCATT
>JAMOVG010000090.1 GCA_027061725.1 Desulfobacteraceae bacterium | reverse complement strand
GGCCATCGCCGACCGGGCCGACTGGGTCGAAATCGACGTCCAGGAAACGGCCGACGGCGAGGTCGTGGTGTTCCATGACAGCGATTTAAAGAAACTCGCCGGCCTGGATCTGAAGATATGGGACGCCACCATGGCGGATCTGAAAAACATCGACATCGGGAGCTGGTTCAGCCCCGAGTTCCGTAACCAGCGCGTGCCCACCCTGGCACAGGTGCTGGACGTGTGCCGGGACAAAATCGGAGTGGACATCGAGCTGAAGTACTATGGGCATGACCAGAACCTGGAGCAGCGCGTGATCGACATCGTCGAAGCCCACGGCATGGCCGCCGCCTTTCCGCCGGGGCTCACGGGAGCAACCGGACTGACCGCCCCAAGGGGCCCGGTCACGGTGTTTGCGCCGGCCTTCAGGCTCATGCCGCAGGTGCGCAGACATTGCGCGGCAGTGGTCCGTTCCTTGCCGGCGGGTGTGCAAAAACGAAGCGCCTGCGCACCCGCTCTCCGGCGGTATCCCGGCAATCCGCCAATCTTTCGGTACGTTGCGCCTGTGGCACAGGCCTTGCTGTACCTTCTTGCCGTCAAGACAACTACAATGGGATACATCCCTATTCGCCACAACACATAGAGGAAACACCCCATGAGCCCTGAAAAAACCACCATCATTCACATGGCAAGGGCCTTTTTTCTGGCGGCGACGGCCGCGGTGGTCCTGTTCGTCGCGGCATCACCGGCATGGTCTCATGGCGGCAAAGAGCACGGCGACGCCGGCTTCACCGCCCTGAAGGCCCTGGAAAAGGCCACCGATCTTTACAACCGCCTGCTGTCCTCCGGCCGGCTCGACGCCGGTTGGGAGGCGGGCCTGGAAAACGTGGGCATCGCCGCCCCATCCCAGCAAGGCCGAAATGAATTCGTGGTCTCCTTCCGCCGCAACCAGGGGGATCCCCGGACGGTCTATTTCTTTTTCACAGCCGAAGGCAAGTATGCCGGCTCCAACTTCACCGGGCCCTGAAACGGCCGCGGCACAGAGGTGCAGACAACGATGACTTCCCGGATTCCCGTAACCGTTCAATGGCCCACGCTCTCCCGCCTGCCCACGCCTGCCAGGGTGCTGCTGACGTCCATTATTGTCGTCATGTCCATCGCCATGACCGGCGCCCTGGCGCAGATCGTCGTACACGACATCCTGCCCACCTTTCTTGCCGGGCCGCAGGGGACACGGCACGGCGCGGCGGACCCGCCCAAACCGGCGGGCGGCGCTTCAGGCGGCGGGCGCGGCGATCTGTTCAGCGACCCCTCCCCGGCCGGGCAGGGCAAGGCCGGCACGCCGGCACGCGGGGATCTCTTCAGCGATGGCGCCGCGGCGCAGCCTTCCCGCAGCGATCTGATGGGCGCCGGGACCGCACCCGAGCCCGCGGTTTTCGGCCCCATGCTGATGGAGAACAAGCCGTTCGTCTGGCTGCTCAAGTGGACCCACATCCACCTGTTCGGCATGAGCATGATCTTCATCTTCATGGGCGTGGTCACCATCTTCATGAACATACGCCCCGCCGCCCGCGGCTGGCTGGTGGCGCTGCCCTTCGCGGGCGTGCTGGTGGACATCGCCGCCATGTGGCTCAAGACCTACGTCTCGCCGGCCTTCTTCTGGCTGCACATCCCCGGCGGCGGGCTGTTCGGCACTATCTTCATCTTCGTGTCGCTGCGTGCACTGGCGGAGATGTGGCTCTCCGGGCGGTCCGGCTGATGGGGGGCAAGGCACATTTCATGCGCGGACCCCGAACCATCCAGCGCCGCCTGGCGCTCTTCGTGCTCCTGCCGGTGGCCCTGCTGCTCATCGGCGGCGGTTTCGCAGGGTTCCTGTACGCCAGGAATATCCTGCTTTCCCAGTGGAAGGAAGCCACCACGCTGAAGCTTCAGCGCGCCGCCCACCTGGTGGACATGCGCCTGAGCCGCCCCAAGCAGCTGCTGGCCATGTTTCACCAGGCCGGCGGCATGCTCTATGCCCAGCAACTGCGTGAACTGGTCGTCCGGCAGCTCGAACAGCTCGAGGGGGTCACGCGGGTCAACCTCTCCTGGAAACCCCCGCCGCCGCAGGGCGATGCGCAGCCCCGCGAGGGAGCCGCCGGTGCCATGATGATGGGCGGCATGATGAACGACAGCCGCGGAGACCGGGGCGTAATGCCCGCCATGCCGCGCACGGTGGGCGCCGGCGACATGCAGCGCATGATGGAAATGGGCAGCATGCCCTACCGCATGGCCGACACGGTCCAGTTCACCATGCCGCGCTACGACCCGGACCAGGGCGGCGAAACCGTTTCCCTGATCTCGGACATCAAGGACGGCAGCGGCCGGATCATCGGCCGGCTGGAAATCGTACTGCGCTTCGACTACCTCATCGACACCATCGAGGCCACGGGCTGGTGGCGCAACCACAAGGCCCTGCTGGTGGACAATATCGGCCGGGTGCTGGCGGGCAATCTTCCCGAAAAACACCGCCGCCTGGCCGACAACGGCGATCCGCTGGAGCAGCGCACCATGTATGCCATCATGGCCATGCCTTACGGCACCATCTTCGGCCGGGGTTTTCCACCCGGTGAAATCAGCAGCTTCTACAAGCTGCAGGAAGCCCCCTGGAGCCTGGTGATCATCGCCCCCGGGCGCGAGGTCCTGGAGCCGATCCTGCACTTCCGCCTGCACTACCTGGCCGTGGGGGCCGGCATCATCCTGGTAATCCTGCTGCTGATTCGCCAGGCCACGCGCGGTACGGCGGCCGCTATCCGGGAAGTGGCGGCGGCCGCCGAACAGGTCGCCACCGGGCATCTGGGCATCTCACTGCCGGTGAAATCGCGCGACGAGGTGGGGGAACTGACCCGCAGCTTCAACCGCATGGTGGTCCAGCTGGAAGAGCGCGCGCGTATGAAAACGGCGCTCAACCTGGCCATGGAACTGCAGCAGAACCTGCTGCCCGGCAAAACCATGTCCGTGGACAGGCTGAAAATTGCCGGCAGCAGCCTGTTCTGCGACGAGACCGGCGGCGACTACTACGATTTCTTCCGTTTTCCGGAGCTGGGCCCGCAGAGGGTGGTGGTGGCCGTGGGGGACGTCTCCGGCCACGGGGTTGCCGCGGCCCTGCTGATGGCCACCGCCCGGGCGCTGATCCGCAGCAGCGTGATCCACGCGCCCACGCTGGGCCAGGCCGTCACCCAGGCCAACCGGCTGCTGTGCCTGGACACCGCCGCCAGCGGCGATTTCATGACCCTGCTGCTGATGGTCGTCGACGTGGACACGGGCCGCATCCGCTGGGTCCGGGCCGGCCACGACCCGGCCATCCTGTACGACCCGGCCGAGGACCGTTTCACCGAACTTGCCGGAAACGGCCTCGCCCCGGGCGCCGATGCG
>JAMOVG010000089.1 GCA_027061725.1 Desulfobacteraceae bacterium | reverse complement strand
CAACCCCCAACAGGGCGGCGAGAACGGCGTCGTCAAAATCCGCCGTCGGTTGCGCGGCGGCCCCCATGGCGCCCGCCGCCAGGATCAGGTTGGCCAGCAGGTGACCGGCGTCCAAGAGCACGTAACGGTAGGCGCGGCGACGGTACTTCCAGGCGCTGCGGAAAAATATCCCGCTGATGAAAAAGGCCGCTGCCGGCGGCCGCTTACGCCAGGCCGGCACCGCCATGGACGCGGCGGGGACCGGATTTTCCGACCGCAGTCGGGTGAGCCTGAAGGCGGCGATATCGTAATGGTAGAGGCCTGTGGGCAGGTCGCGGCAATCGGCCAGGGCCACGTAAAGTTCCGTGGGGTAGAGGGCGCCGGCCGAGGCCACGCTGCGATAGTAGAACGACCCGCCCGGGTGCCGGCTGCGCGCCGTCAGCGAGTATCCCGGCCAAAGGATACGGGACAGATCCCGGCGCGTGAGGGCGCCCACGGGCCGCAGCCCCGGCGCTGCGCCGGCCGCCTGCCACAGTGAGGCCCGCGGCATGTCCCCGGCAGGCCTTTCGAGTTCGAACGTCTGGCCCGTCCGGTACTGCTTAAAGACCGACGGCTGGTTGGCCCAGTCCAGACCGTGGGGCTCCATGGCGTGGCGGCGGTAACCGGTGTCACGGTGGTATTGACGACACGTGTACATGAACCGCGCTCCTCCTGCGCCGCACTCACGCTTTGTCGGGCGACTTGAACTCGTCTTTCAGCCGGTAGGACCGCCGCAGGTAGTGGCGGATGCGGGCCTGGGCACGGCCGTAGACCGAATCGGGCGGGAAATGACCCGCCTCGTCGGCGCGGCCGGCCGTTACGCCGGTGAGAATTTCGATGCCCTCTTCCACCCTTGTCACGGGGTAGATGTGGAAGCGGCCCTTCTTGACGGCGTCCACCACCGACTTTTTGAGCATCAGATTGCGGATGTTGGCCTCCGGGATGATCACGCCCTGCCGCCGGGTCAGCCCCCGCGCCCGGCAGACGTCGAAGAAGCCCTCGATTTTCTGGTTCACACCGCCGATGGCCTGGATGCGGCCCTTCTGATTGACGGAGCCGGTAACGGCGATCCCCTGCCGGATGGGCACCCCGGAGAGGCTGGAGAGGATGGCGTAGAGTTCCGTGGACGAGGCGCTGTCGCCGTCGATGCCGCCGTAGTTCTGTTCGAAGGTGATGCTGATGGACAGGGTCAGCGGGTAGCGCTGGGCGAACACGCGGCCCAGGTAGCCGGAAAGGATCAGCACGCCCTTGTCGTGGGTCCGGCCGCTGAGGTTGGACTCGCGCTCGATGTTGATGACGCCCTTCTTTCCCATGAAAGTCACAGCCGTGATGCGCGACGGTCTTCCGAAGGAATAGCTGCCGATCTGATAAACTGCCAGGGCGTTTACCTGTCCCACCGCGCGGCCCTGGACATCGATCATGACGGTGCCTTCCACCACGGCCCGCTGCATCTTCTCCTCGTAAAGGTTGTAGCGAAAGCGGTGCTCGTCGAAGGCCTTGTGCACGTGACGGTCGGAGACCGAGCGCGCGCCGGCCCGCCGTGCCCAGTAGTCGGCCTCCTTGAGCAGGCCGAGGATGGGTCCGAATCGCAGCGAAAGCCGCTGCTGGTGATCGACGTGCCGCTCGCCAATCTCCACCACGGCCGCCACGCCCCGGGCCGTCAGGGGCAGCAGGTCCTGCTCGCGGCACACGCGGGCAACGAAGCGCGCGTACTGGTGCACGGTTTCATCGCTGCGGTCGACCTCGTCGTCGAAATCGGCGCGCACGCGGAAGATCTTGTTAAACTTGCCGTCCACCTCCTGGATGCGGCGAAACAGGGGGTAGCTGCCCAGCAGCACGACCTTGACGTCCAGGTCGATGGGTTCGGGCCGCAGTGAAGTGGTGCCGAAGCCGGCCTGGGCGCCGATGTCCTCGATGTGCAGCCGCTTGTTCTGCAGGGCGCGTTTGAGGGCCTCCCAGACCAGGGGGTTTAGCAGCACCGAGGCCATTTCCATGATCAGGTAGCCGCCGTTGGCCCGCAGCAGGGCCCCGGCCTGCACCATGGTGAAGTCGGTGGTCAGCGTGCCCAGGTAGGCCCGCTTTTCGATGTGGCCGAAGACGTTCTGGTAGGAGGGATTGGTTTCGAAAATCACCGGTGCCCCGCGGCTGCCCTTGCGGTCGACGAGCACGTTGACTCGGTAGGCGCGCAGGGGATCACCGGCGGCGGGGTCCGAACGGCGGTCTTGGCCGGTCTCCGCGGCCCCCTGGGGGAGGAAACGGTCCACGTTTTCGACCATGTCCTGCTGCACATCGTCGAGGTAGGCTATCACGCCGGGCCATTCTGCATAGGAACGCTTGAGCACATCGATGCGCCCGCGCACCACGAACAGCGTGGCTTCGGCGGTGAGCTTCTCGATGTCCACCTCCAGCGCCTGGCTCAGTTCGGCGCTTTGGCGGATGGCGGCCTCGATGTCTCCCTGCAGCCGCGCCATGTTCTTTTCGATGCGCTTCTGGCGCGCCGCCGGCAGGGCCTCGAACTGCTCGCGCGTCATGGGTTTGCCGTCGATAAGGGCCATGGTCTTGAAGCCCGACTGGGTTTTGTCGATGTGCAGCCCCAGCGACTCGGCCGTGCGGTCCAGCGTGGCGAAGATGCGCTGCTGCCGCAGGCCGTATTTTTCTTTCAGCCGCCCCACCTGTTCCTGGAACGATTCCGCCGCCAGGGCTTTGGGCAGCCGGATTTGCAGATCCGCCACCAGTCGGGCCATCTGCTTTTTGAAAACGCCGGCCTTTCCGGCTGGCAATGGCAGGGGCCGGGGGCAGAATTCGTCCCGGAAATTGTTTACCAGGCACCAGTCACAGGGGGTGGCCTGTCGGCGAGCGTGCTCCCGCACCAGGTCGCCCACGATGGTCGATTTGCCGGTGCCCTCGCTGCCGGTGACGAAGATGTTGTACCCGCAGCTGTCCATGTTCAGGCCGAACTCGATGGCCCGCACGGCGCGCTCCTGTCCGATGACCTCTTCCAGCGGCGGCACCTTGGATGTGTTCCTGAAGGCAAACAGCGCCGGATCGCAGCGCCATTTCAATTCGTCGGCGGTCAGTTCCCGATGTTCAGCCACGCCCTTCTCCTCTTTCATCCGTCGAGGCCGATGTCCTTGGCCACCTCGCGCATGCCCATGATGACGTCTTCAAACAGCTCGTTGAGTTCCACGCCCAGCATCTCCGCCCCCTTGGCGATGACCTCGCGGTTGGCCCCGGCGGCAAAACCCTTCTGCTTCCACTTCTTGCGCACCGACTTGGGCTTGAGGTCCATGACGCTTTTGGACGGCCGGACCAGCGCGCAGGCCGTCACCAGCCCGGTGAGTTCGTCGATGGCATAGAGCGTTTTTTCCAGCCGGCTGCGCGGCTCCACGTCGATGCACAGGCCCCAGCCGTGGGAAATGACGGCCCTGACGTACTCCGCCGGCCAGCCGTTTTCCTCCAGAATCTCCCTGGTTTTGATGCAGTGCTGATCCGGGTACTGCTCGTAGTCCAGATCGTGGATTAGTCCGATGACGCCCCACTTCTCCTCGTCCTCACCGTACTTGCGGGCCATGTACCGCATGACCCCCTCGACGGCCAGGGCGTGCTTGATCAGCGACTCGTTCTGGTTGTACTGCCTGAGCAGCGCCAGCGCTTCATCCCGGTCGGGCACGTGTTCCGCCATGGCAAATTCTCCCCTCTAGACCGCATCGTATGCCGGATCTTGTACATTCCCTGATAGACCGGTTTCCCCTTTCGTGTCGGCATTCTCGGGTTCACCGGCCCGCCTTTACATTTAGGGAAGCTTTTCACAAAAACAAGGGGCCCGTCAAGGGCCCCCGTGGAAAATATTTTCAGGATAACGGATCGTGTGAAGGCGTCACAATGCGCTCGTAACCGCGGGAATCAAGGCCGCCGGCGGCGGCGTTGCCGCCCGTTATGCTACGCCGGTGAAGTGTTCCGATCTTTGCGCCGATGCCTTGACCGGCGAGCGGCGCTAAGCCCGTTCCCTGAGCACCTCGGTGAGCACGGGCACGACCTCGAACAGGTCGCCCACGATGCCGTAGTTGCACTTGCCGAAAATCGGCGCGTCCTTGTCCGTGTTGATCGCTACGATCACCTTCGACGTCTTCATGCCCGCAAAGTGCTGCACCGAACCGGACAGGCCGCAGGCGATGTAAAGCCGAGGGCTGACCGTCTTGCCCGTCTGGCCCACCTGCATGCTGTGCGGCGCAAAGCCCGCGTCCACCGCGGCGCGCGAGGCCCCCACGGCCGCACCAAGCTCGGCCGCGCACTCGTGCAGCAGTTGGAAGTTCTCCGCCGAGTCCATCGGACGCCCGCCGGTGATGATGATGGTCGCCTCGGTCAGCTCCATGACACCGGAGCTGTCTCGGCGAACCTCAAGCACTTTCACACCGCCGCTGCCGGACACCGGCGCCGTGTACGACACCACCTCCGCCTCTACCGGCGACTCCTGCGGCTCCACCGCGTTGGGACGCAGGCTGCACAGCCACAGCGGCGCACGGCACTCAAAGCGCGCCACCGTCTTTCCCGAAAAGTGCGACTTTTCCACCGTGCCCGCCGTAAAGTCTACCGCCGTGCAGTCCTGCAGAAGCGGCGCGTCCAGGATCGCCGCCGTGCGCGCCAGAAGATCCCGGCCGTTTAAGCTCCCCAGGCCCGTCACCACCTGCAGGTCAAATTCGTTGGCCGCCGCCGCCAGCGCACGCGCGGCCAGGTCCGGGCTGTCCCATAGCGCGCCCGACTCGGCCGCCAGCGCCACCACTTTGGCGGCGCCGTATTTCCCGCAGACCTCCCTGCACCCTTCGGCATCGCCGCTGCAGACCAGCGCGTACACCTCGTGGCCCGCGGCCGCCGTCAGAACCCCCAAGTTGGCCTCCTTGACCCCGTCCTGCCCCATCTCGATCCATACCCCTATCTTCGCCATCTCCGTCTCCTTCGTCTTATACCTGAGTTGAGCGATTTTCGAGTTGCAGATACCCTGAAACGCTCAGCTTAGGTTAAAGCACCTTCTCGTCTTGTTCCAGGATGCGCACCAGTTCCTCGACCATCTCCCGGACCCCGCCGCTGAGCATCGTCGCCTGGCCCCGGTCGGGCACCGCTGACAGCTTCGTCAGGCGGCAGCCCGACTCCGGCTTCTCAATCCCCAGCGATGCAATATCGATCTGCTCAACCGGCTTCTTCTTGGCCTTTAACACGTCCGGAAGCTTCGGGTAGCGCGGCTCGTTTAACCCCTTGTTGGCGCCGATCACGCACGGCAGCGACACCTCGATGACCTCGCGCGCACCACCGCCGCACTCGCGCTCGACCTGCGCGCCGCCGTCTTTTAGCGAAAACGCCACCACGTCGCTGACCACCGGCAACCCCAAAGCCGACGCCAGCCGGTAGTGCGTCTGCATCCCCTCGCTGTCCACCGACTGCCGCCCGGCAAATACCAGGTCCGCCTGGCCGTCTTTCTCGATGGCCCTGGCCAGCGCCTGCGCCACCACGCACGCGTCCGGCAGCTGCTCGTCGATCTTCACCAGTATCGCCCGGTCCACCCCCACCGCCAGCGCACTGCGTACCGTCGCCAGGGCCGACGCCTTGCCCACGCACACCGCAATGACCTCGCCGCCCTGCTCCTTTACCACCCGCACCGCCTCTTCCACCGCATATTCGTCGTAGGGGTTTAGCACATACTTGACCCCCTCGCTGTAGCCCGCTTCCCCCTCTACCTTGATGCTCGCCGCCGTGTCCGGTACGTGCTTTACACATACGTATACCTGCATCGCCAGTCCTTTCCGTTGAAGTTTGATTCGCGGGGGACATTGCTTTCCGCGTGCCCTCCCGCCGCTTTTGCTGTGAAAAAGCCCCTCCACCGCCGGTATGCTTTTGCCAGGCCATGCAGAGGGGCCGTTTTCTTCCCTGCCGTGCAACGACGTTCCGGAAATCAGCTTTTCATGCGCTCATTTTTGGGGTCGTATAGCGGCATGGCAACCACCTCGGCGGGCCGCATTTTCCCGAGGATCTCCACCTCCAGGCGCGTGCCGGGGTCGGCCAGTTCCTGGGAAACGTATCCCAGGGCAATGCTTTTCTGCACCCGATGGCCGTATCCGCCCGAAGATGTCATGCCCACCTGCCGGTCCCCCTGGAAGATGGGGTTGTATCCCCAGGGGTCCGAATCTTCGGCCTCGACCGCCAGCGCGACCAGCTTGCGGGGCACGCCGGCGTCACGCACTTTTTCGAGGGCCGCCCTGCCGATGAAATCCTTGTCCCACTTGACGGTCCAGGCGATGTTGGTCTCAAGCGGCGTGTGGTGCACGTTCATCTCGGCCTTCCACGCCAGGTAGCCCTTTTCCAGCCGCATGGACTCCATGGCGTGCATGCCGAACATCCTCAGCTGGAGCGGCTCGCCGGCGGCCGCCAGGGTCTGGTAGAGTGTAATCTGCTCCTCGATGGGGTGAAAGATCTCGTAGCCCAGCTCTCCCACGTAGTTCATGCGGTTGACGCGGCACTTGACGCGCCCCACGTAGAGCTCGCGGCTGGTGCCGAAGGCAAAGGCCTCGTTGGAGACATCGCCGTGGGCCGCGGCGGCCAGCAGTTCCCGGCTCTTGGGGCCGGCGATTACAAAGCATCCCTGGGTGTAGGTCAGGTCGGTCAGGCTCACCGACCCGTCGTCGGGCAGATTGAGCAGCATCCAGTGCTGGTCGTGGCGCTTGCCCACGCTGGCGGTAATGCACAGGTAATCGTTCTGGCCGACCTTGGTGACCGTCATGTCGCTCTTGAAGGCGCCGTTGTGGTCCAGCATGGGGCACAGCGCGATGCGGCCCTCTTCTGTCGGCACTCGCTGGCAGGTCATGCGGTTGAGCCAGGCCTCGGCGCCCGGCCCGCAGATGCGCGTTTTGGCAAAGCGCGTGAGGTCCAGCAGCCCCACGTGTTCGGAGACGTGGCGGCACTCGACGGCCACGTGTTTGAAAGCATTGGAGCGTCGCCAGCTGGGTTTCTCGTAACGGTCTTGATCGTTGTCGGTGAAGTAATTGGGGCACTCCCAGCCGTAATAGTCGCCGAACACGGCTCCGGCGGCTTTCTGCTGCTCGTATATCGGGCTGGTGCGGTTGGGCCGCGCCGCGTCGCGCCACTCGTTGGGGAAGAAGATGCTGTAAAGCCGCGGGTAGGTGTCGGCGATTTTCTCTCGGTTGTAGGCCCAGTTGGCCCAGGCCCCGTACCGCCGGCCGTCCAGATGCCACAGGTCGATCTCGGGCTCGCCCTCCATGATCCACCCGGCGATATAGTGCCCGATGCCGCCGGCCTGGGTGATGCCGAAGCTGTAGCCGCAGGCCAGGAAGAAGTTCCTGAGCGGATAAGCCGGCCCCACCAGGGGGTCCCCGTTGGGCGTGTAAGTGATGGGCCCCACGGTGACATGCTTGAACCCGCTTTGTTCCAGCAGCGGAAAACGGAAAACGCCGTGCTCGATATTTTCCATGATGTTGTCGATGTCTTCGGGCAGCTCTTCCTGGGCGTAGTCCCAGGGAACGCCCTCGGGGTACCACTGCTGCCCGACCTTTTCGTACATTCCGAGAATGAGGCTGTCCATCTCCTGCCGGATGTAGATGGAGCGGTCCGGGTCGCGCACCAACGGCAGCATCTTCTCGCGGTTTTTGACCACGTCCATGGCCTCGAAGAGAATGTGCGTGTGCCGGATCGCGATGGAGGGAATCTCCAGGCCTACCATGGCGCCCACCTGCGGCGCCCAGAGCCCGGCGGCGTTGACCACCCACTGGCAGACGATGTCGCCCTTGTCGGTGTGCACAACCCAGTCGGCGCCCCTTCTCTGGATGCCGGTTACCCGTGTGTGGGTGTTGATCTCGCCGCCGTACTTGCGGGCCCCGATCGCCATGGCCTGGGTGACCATGCTGGGATCGACGTCGCCGTCGTCCGGCCAGTAGAGGCCCCCGCTGAGGCCCTCGACATTCATCAGGGGGTGCAGTTCTGCGATCTCTTCGGGAGTCACCCAGCGCACGTCCAGTCCCAGGCAGCGGTTCATGCTGTAGTAGTAGCCCAATTCGTCCATGCGGTCGGGGTTGTCGGCCGTGCGGATGGATCCCGTGGTGTGCCAGCCGGTGCTCTGCCCGGTCTCGGACTCCAGCTGCTGGTAAAGCTCGATGGACTTCATGTTCACCTGGGTCGCGTAGTAGCTGGGGTGGTAGTACGAGCAGTTGCCGGCCGCCATCCAGGTGGAGCCCGATGTCAGTTCGTGCTTTTCCAGCAGCACCGCGTCGTTCCACCCGTACTTGGCCAGGTGGTAGAGAATGCTGGTGCCGATGGCCCCGCCGCCGATGATGACAACTCTTGCCTGTGATTTCATTGTCGCGCCACTCCTTTCACATGGTCGAAACAGAAAACGGTCTTGCGCACCGGGCCTTCCGCCGCCTTCACGCCCGGGCCTCCTTTTTCCGGAAATGCTGGTTGTAAAACTCCGCAAACCCGCCCGAGTAATAAATCATGACCAGGATCAGCAGCAGACCGTAGATAATGAGGTTCAACCCGGGCAGGCTCGAGAGGCTGGAACGCACCAGCTCCATGGCGAAAATGAAGGGAAAAGCGATCACGGCACCGCCCCACAGGCTGCCGCGCCCACCGATGTAGGCCACCGCCAGCACCTCGACCGTCTTGGAGGTGTGCATCATGTCCGGCGTCAAAATGCCGTAATAGTGGGCGTAAAAGCCGCCAAGCCACCCCGCCAGGGCGCAGGAGAGGGTGAAGTTGACGATGCGGTAGTAGACCGGGTTGACGCCCGAGGTGCGTGCCGCCTCCATATTCTGTCCGATGGCCTGGAAGGCCAGGCCCATCTTGGTCTTTACCAGCAGGCGCGTGACCAGATAGGTGGCCAGCAGCATGGCCAGGATGACGTAGTAGTAGGGCACGTTGGAAGAGGTTTCGAAGAGCCGCGGCGCCCTGAGGCCCAGCGGTCCGCGGGTCAGCCACACCATCTTGGTGGCCAGTCCCATCAGCGCCAGCCCGAAGAACCACGCCAGGCACGCGGCAAAGATCCCCCGCAGGCGCAGCGTGATCAGGCCGATAACGAAACCCAGCGCCGCGGCAGTGACGGCACCGGTCCAGATGCCCACCCAGGGCGACAGGCCGGTGCGCAGCCCCAGGATGGCCGACGTGTAGGCGCCCAGGCCCATGATGGCGCAAAACCCGAAATTGACGATGTTGATGTAGCCTGCGGTAAAATCGAACGCCACCGATAGGGCCGCGATGAACGCGGCCTGCACCAGCCACCGGACCAGGTACTCCTGGTTAAACGGCGGTATCAGCGGCAGCACGATCAGCACGGCCAGCCCGACGAGCCCGGCCGGTGTAAAGCACACTTTTTCCAGCAGCCCGCTCAGGCCGCCGGCCTGCGGCGCGGTGTTGGCTATTTCCATCTGTCCCCCTACTTGTCCAGAATTCCCCTGACTTCCGACCCGAATATACCGCTGGGCTTGAAAATCAGGATGATGATGATCAGCACCGAGGGCACCACGAACTCCCAGCCCGACCCGATGTATTCCACCGTGAGCACCTTGAGCAGTGCCACGATGAAGGCCCCGACGACGGCACCCAACACATTGCCAAGGCCGGCCAGAATCACCACGAACCACGCCATGTACAGCGGTTCCAGGCCCACCGATGGATAGGACGGGTACATGAACAGCAGGCTGGCGCCGGCAAAAGCGGCCAGTGCACAGCTCATGGACATGGTCAGCAGCAGGATACCGTTGAGGTCGATCCCCACGATGAGGGCACCGGTCTCATCCTGGGAAACGGCCCGGATGGCGCGCCCGGTGCGCGTGTAGGTCATAAACAGCCAGAAAGCGGTGACCATCACGGCCGCCAGCACGAACGCCATGCAGCGGTCACGGGAGATGAAGACATCCATGATCGACAGCGGCGCGCCGCGCCAGTAGCCCACGATACCCTTGAATTCGGTCCCAAAGATGAGCTGGTGCAGGTTGATCAGCACCACCGAAAGCCCCACGGTCAGCAGGAAAGAGTTCATGACCCAGTTTTCCCGGCTTCGCTTGCGCAGGTTGCTGAACACCAGTTTCTCGGTGAGCACCCCCATCACCCCGCCGGCCAGGCCTGCGACGATGATGGCCACCAGCGGCAGCAGCGCCGCGGCGAGCGTCCCGGTGTGCTGGTCGATGTAGCCGTTCATGGGGGTGAAAACGTAATAGGCCACCAGCGTACCGATCATGAAGTATTCGCCGTGGGCGAACATGGGAATGTTCATGACCCCGAACACGAGTGCCAGTCCCATGGCCACCAGCGACAGCATGCCGCCGGTCACGACGGTGTTGACCAGTATATAGGGGCCCCTGTCTATGGTCGCCGCCAGGGCGGCAATGACGGCCAGGCTGATGGTCAGGCCCGCCGCGGATTTGAACCATTCGACGGCGCTGACGGTCGGATTGTTGCTCATGGAAATGGTCTCCGCAGAAAAACGTGAAACGGTTGAAAACAGGGCGCAGCGTCCATGCTTCAGACCCCCAGGAAAACCTTGCGCACATGCGGGTCGGAAGCCAGGTCGCTGCTCTTGCCCGCCAGCTGGATGCGGCCGTTTTCCAGCACGTAGCCCCTGTCGGTGACTTCCAGGGTCTTGGTGACGTTCTGCTCCACCAGCATGATGGTCACGCCGCTGTTTCGCAGGATCTCCAGCGAATCGAAGACCGTCTCGGTCAGCTGGGGCGCCAGGCCGAAAGAGGGCTCATCCACCAGCATCAGCGTCGGGCTGGACATCATGCCGCGCCCGATGGCCAGCATCTTGCGTTCCCCCCCGCTCATGGTGCCGGCCAGCTGTCCGCGACGTTCGGCCAGGCGCGGAAAGAGGTTGTAGACGAAATCCAGGCGCTCTTTCTGCAGTTTCTTGTCGCGTACCGTGTAGGCGCCCATATAAAGGTTCTCCTGCACGGTCATGTTGACAAACAGGTTCATCTCCTCGGATACGTAGGAAATCCCCCGTCGGGCGACCTTGTTGCCCGGAAGACCGGTGATGGGATGCCCCTCGAAGAGGATTTCCCCGGCCATCGGCTTGATCAGGCCGGCGATGGTTTTGAGCGTCGTGCTCTTGCCGGCGCCGTTGGGCCCGACCAGGCATACGTATTCTCCCTTGTCGATCTCGAGGCTCACTTTCCTGAGAATCTGGAGAAAGCCGTATCCGGCATCGATTTTCTTCACTTCCAGCAACATGTTTCCTCCGTGGGCTTTCTCACGGGATGCGTGGGCCGTGTCCCGCGGGGCGGTGATGGCCGCAGCACCCGCTATTCGCCGCTGCTGCCCAGATAGGCCTTGGCCACGACCGGATCGTTGGCGACCTCTTCGGTGGTTCCCTCGGCGATCTTAGTGCCAAACTGGATGCACACCAGCCGGTTGCACACCTGCATGATCAGCTGCATGATGTGCTCAATCATCAGGATCGAAATGCCCTTGCGGCTGATTTTCCGGATAATCTTCATGAGGTCGTTGAGTTCGCCCTCGGAAAGGCCGGACGCCAGTTCATCGAGGAAGAGCAGCTTCGGGTGACTGGCCAGCGCGCGCGCCAGGTCCAGGCGCTTGAGCTGCACGGTGTTGAGCTGCTCGGAAATGGTGGATTCGGGCAGCGGGAACTCCACGAACGCCAGCATCTCCCGGCTGAGGGCGACCGGGTCCTGAACCTTGCCGGGCCGATTGCCGAAAATGGCCGCCGTCATGACGCTCTCCAGGGCCGACATCTTGGGAAAGGGCCGCGGTATCTGGAAGGTGCGCGAAAGCCCCAGGCGGCACATTTTTTCCGGTGCCTTTCCGGTGGTATCGCGGCCAAACATGATGACCTTGCCTGACGTTGGGGGGTTAAGCCCTGATATGGCGTTGATCAAGGTGGTCTTGCCGGCGCCGTTGGGGCCGATGAGCCCCACCACGTCGCCTTCCTGCACGTGCATGGAAACGTTGTTGACGGCCACCAGTCCGCCGAAGCGCTTGGTCAGGTTGTGGGTTTCGAGTATGTTCATGAAATGTCCGATCCAGGTTGGAGACGTGGATTGGCGAAGTCGCCCCGGGGCTGTATTCCCCGGGGCGACTCGGCGGTGCGGTTATTTCTTTTGCTGGAAATCCCTCTGCTTCCAGGCTTCCGGATACACGATGGCGCCCTTGCCGTTCATGTACTGGATCACCGGAAAGTAGTAGTGGTCACGGTCCACGACCATGTCCGGCATGGTGTCGGCGGTGTACTTGTACTCTTTCATGATCAGGGCCCCGTCGGCTGCGCCGTATGTCAGCTTCCCCGTGTTGACCTCTTCGATCATGGTTTTGTAGATGCTCTCCTTGTCGAGTTTTCCGTATTTCTTGAGCGCCGCCTTGGCCATCTTGATGAACATGTTGGTGCCGTCATAGGACAGCCCGCCCGAAGAGGGGCTGGGGGTGTAGCCGAATTTGGCCTTGACGTCCTCGGCCCACTTGCGCGACTCGGGCGTGGTCAGCTGCGGGATCATGTCCAGCACGTAGTTGGAGCCCGGTCCCGTCATCTTGTACCAGTCACCGATCCAGCCGAGGCCGTCGGCCACGATGATGGCCTTGAGCCCCACCTCGGCGGCCTGCTTGACGAAAGCCGTAATGGACGGCGGCGAGGTGGAGGTGCCGGCGAGAACGGCCACCCCGGCCTTTTTGTACTTGCTCAGCAGCGGATAGAAATCAGTCTGAGTCAGCGGAAAGTAATCCTCGGAAGCGATTTTCCAGCCGGTTTCCTCGAATTTCTTTTTCAGCGCACCGCCGGCGCTGCGACCCCAGTCGCTATCCTCGCCGTAGATGGCGACCAGCTTTTTCTCGGGTTTGAACAGGCCTTTGGCGACCGCGTTGTTGATGCATTCCACATAACCCTTCATCAGCTTCCCGGGAACCGGCCAGCCCTTGCCGCCCCAGTAGTTGTATTTCTTGTTGTCCGAATGCCACTTCTCGTTTACCACCTCAGATGCACCGAACCCGAAAAAGTGCGGCACCTTGTACTGGGCTGCCACATCCATGACGGCGATGGCAACGGAGCTGTGCCATCCCAGGATGGCGGCCTGAATGCCGTCTCTTTCGGCGGCTTCCGAGTAAGCGCTGGTGGCTTTGGCCGGGTCGGACTGCGAGTCGATCCAGACCAGTTGGATGTCATAATCGCCGATCTTATTGCCGATCTTCTCCAGCGCCATTTTAACCGACCCCTTGAACTCGGCACCGGTCTTGGCCGACGGGCCTGTAAAGGGCCCCAGCACGCCGAGCTTGAAAACCTTCGCCGTGGCCGTGCTGCTGCCCGCGATCAGAAAAATCCCCACCATGGCAATAGCCATCATCCATGCAAATCTTCTTTTTCTCATTGTTCCTCCTCGTGGTGCGTTGTTTTGGGTATGCCTGAAGCCCCGTTGATGTGTTGGAATACCAAGAGCACAAACTGTGCCACGACTAGTAAATGAACCCCCTTCAATATTTTTCTGCGACTGATTGCCTGAAATCGTATGAAATATTTATTTCAAAACACCCGCGAAGCGGCGTAGCGGCTCGGCGTAGTGCAAAATTTTTTGACATTCACAGCCGCGGAAAAGCAAATATTTTTTCTTTTTAGATAAGATATTTTCATGCCCCCCTCATATAAAATCCC
>JAMOVG010000088.1 GCA_027061725.1 Desulfobacteraceae bacterium | reverse complement strand
CGCTGGAGCAGCCAGGAACCGAAACGGATTCCCAGGCCGGTCTTCACGTTCTGGGTTTCGACCACCAGCACGAATCCCGCGGCTCCCAGGCGGGCCAGCATTTCCTCGTCAGCCACGTTGAGGGTCGGCTTGTTGACCAGACCCACCGAGATGCCCTCGTCCTTGAGGCGCTCCACCACGTCCAGGCAGCGGTAGAGCATTTCGCCGTAAGAGACGATATAGCCCTTTTCCCCCTCGCGGACGACCTCGTCACGGCCCGGGGTAAACCGGTAGCCCTCGGCGTAGAGGGGCTTGCCGGACGGATCCAGAATGTAAGGCGTCGCCGATCTCGTGGAGAAGATGAAGCGCAGGCCGGGATCATGGAAAATGACGTCCAGCATGGCCTTCATCTGATGGCTGTCGGCCGGAAAATACAGGCGTGTCTCGTCGCCCTCGGGCAGCCCGTTGTCGGCGAAGAAATTGTTGATGCCGAAATGGCAGGTGTTGTCGGCCATGTCGTCCACGCCGGCGTGGGAGAAGTGGGCCAGTACGTTGGCGCGGTTGAGGCGCGCCATGGTGATCTCGGAGATGACCATTTCCATAAAGGCCGAGAATGTACCGAAAATGCCCTGTTTGCCCGGACTGGATCCGAATCCGGCGGCCACCGAATAGTTGTTGCGCTCCATGATACCGCCCGAGACAAAGACTTCGGGAAAATTCTTGCGGATGTGATGCAGGCCGCAGGAGCCTTCCAGATCGGAGTCGATGACGCGCACACGTTCTTTGCGGTCGGGCATTTTCTCCAGGATTTCGCAGACGAACTTGCCAAAGTTGTCGCGGTTCTTGGCCTTTTCGGCGGAACTGCCCCGATAGGTGACCGACGTGCCCGTCTTTTGGGCACTGTCCAGGAATTCAACGGCCGCCTGCTGCCCGTGCGCGGTGAGGTAGGCGCGTGCGAAATCCACCGGGATGACGTCGTGGCCCTTGGGAAGCCCCTCAATGCCCTCGACGCCGACGGCCATCTTGCGGTGGTTGATCAGCGCCAGGGGGCCCTTGCGCGTGAGGGCCGCCCGAATGCGCCGGTAGAGGCCGGCGTAGTCCTCACCGTCCCCGCTTTCCACCGTCAGACCGTGCCCCTCGAGGGTCTTTCGAACAGAGAAGCCCGGCATGTAGCGGCTGGGGTGGCCGGCGATGGTGACGTCGTTGTCGTCGATCAGCAGCTTCACTTCCAGGTCGTGAGCTACTGCGAAGCGGGCACCCTCGGCGTCGGAGCCCTCCTGCTGGGAACCGTCGCTGCCGAACATGACAACGGTCTTTTCGGGGTTGGCCATGGCGATGCCGTTGACGTAGCTCCAGAGGTGCCCAAGGCGCCCGGAGCTGAAGAAAATGCCGGCCTTGTCGTTGCGCTCGGGATGCCCGTAGAGCCCCTGGTCGAATTCGCGGTAGTGCAGCAGCTGGTCGACGGGCATGTAGCCGTTGAGGGCCGCCATCATGTACTGGATGGCCACACGGTGGCCGGCTTCATCAAAGAGCACGGGGACCAGATTGTCGTTGCCGCGCATGAAGGCATCGACGATCAGTACTTCGGGAACGATGTCGTAAGGACCCCCGGTGTGTCCTCCCAGTCCCCTGGCATTGGCATAGGCCGTAAAAAAGATGATGCTGTCGCGCACCAGCTGGATGTTGGTGGAAAGCTGCGCGAGCTGTTCCTGGCTGAGGCTTTCCTGGGAAAGCGGAAATTCAAGGCGTTGGTAGCCGTTCAAATCGATGGGAAAAGCCATGGGTTCACCTGTATGCTTTGAGTGTTGAAAGAAAGCGGATTTCTAGAAAAAACGGAGGATCGTGGGCCCGCAGGCGGCGTCCACAGACCCTCCGTCGATATGGCTGGGGGCAAAGCGAACGCTTGTGGTATTCGTTTTGCCCCCGAATGGTCACCTCGAACGCAGGGGAGGGGTATTCCCCCGGCGTCGATTACCCAAAGTAGGCGCGCATGAACTTCAGAAAGCGCTCATTTTCCTCATCCGTGCCCGGCGTCACCCGGAAATAGCCGGACTTGCCGTGGATCTCGCCGATGCGTTTGAGGAACACCTTTTCCATGTCCAGGGCGGCCTGAAGGATTTCCGCGGTGGTTTTTCCGGTCATGGAGGCATCGATGAGCATGTAGTTGCCGTGGGCCGGATAGGGTTTGAGGCCCAGCTTCTTGGCTTCGTCGTAGAAAATTTTCATCCAGCGGTTGTTGTGCTCCACCTTGGCCCTGATTTCTTCGGGATTATCCAGAATGGCCTCGGCGGCCGCCATGGCCATCAGGCTGACGTTCCAGGGCAGGAACATGCGGTTGAAGGCCGCAATCATCTCCTCGGTACCCAGCACGAAACCGAAGCGGATACCGGCGAAACCGTGGGCCTTGGAGAAGGTAACCGACAGAAACACCTGGGGGTACTTTTTAATCAGATCGGCCTTGGAGGGCTTTTCCGGGTTGTAGTCCTTGTATGCCTCGTCCACGCACAGCGGGATACCGGTCTCGCAGAAGCGCTCCAGATCGGCGTCGTCGATGAAAACGCCGGTGGGGTTGTTGGGGTTGATGACCAGGATCAGCTTGGTGCGATCGTTGATGGCGTTGAGCATGCCGTCCACGTCGTACTGCAGGTCCTCTTCGCGGACAGGAATCTGGACGACCTTGCCGCCGCACAGCTCGGCCCGTGGCGGGAAAAGACCGAAGGTGGGGTTGGACATGATGATCTCGTCGCCGGGCTTCAGGAACAGGCGCATCATGGCGTCGATGGTCTCGGAAGAGCCGTTGCACAGGGCCACATTGTCGGGTCCCAGGCCGTACATTTCGCCGATTTTGGTGCGCAGACGCTTGCCGCTGTCCGGGTAGCGGTTGCCATGCTTGACGGCGTTAACCACCGCCTCGACCACCTTGTCCGACGGTGGAATGGGGTTTTCGTTGAGCATCAGACGGGCGTGATCGGGCTTGGACCAGGCCACGTCCAGGATGCTGGGGTCATACACCCTGGCGGTGTGCAGCCAGGGAACAAACCAGTCTTTGAGCTCTTTCATTTTCCGGTCTCCTTTCCAAAAAGGGATTTTACCATGGACCCTCGGTTTCGGTTACAGCACTTCTTCCAGGGGCGTGTAGTCGAGGCCGAAAGCATCGGCCACACCCTTGTAGGTCACCTTTCCGTCGATCAGGTTGATGCCCTTGGCGATGGCGGGATTGTCCAGGGCGGCCTGTTTGTACCCCTTGCTGGCGATTTCCACGGCGTAGGGCAGGGTAGCGTTGGTCAACGCACGCGTGGACGTCGACGAAACGGCGCCCGGCATGTTGGCAACGCAGTAGTGGATGATGCCGTCCACCTCGTAAATGGGATCGTCGTGCGTGGTGGGCTTGGCCGTCTCGATGCAGCCGCCCTGGTCGATGGCA
>JAMOVG010000087.1 GCA_027061725.1 Desulfobacteraceae bacterium | reverse complement strand
TGGATATCTGGGTGGCCAAGATCGCCACCAAGGTCGATCAGGTAGTCGATGTTTTCTACGTGCGCGATTTTGACGGGCAAAAGATCGTCGAACCCGAGGATGTGGCGGCTGTCCAGCGGGCCGTACTGGCGGTGTTGCCGGGCGGCCGGGAGGGCGATTGATGACCAGCGGCAATCGGCCGGCTCACGGGGGCGGAACATCCCCGCAACCGGCAGGGGCGTTTGAAAAGCAAAGCGCTGTGGCCGCAAGCGTGAACGGCATGAACCCCCCGGGGAAAAAGAAAAAGATGCAGACGCGTATGAAGATCAGAATCGTTGCGGGCACCTTTATCCTGACAGCCCTCATGGCTCCGGCCGCGCTGGCCGCCGACAGGCTCGACTCCGGTGACACCGCCTGGATGATCGTCTCCACGGCCTTGGTGATGATGATGACGCCGGCCGGACTGGCCCTGTTTTACGGCGGCATGTCGCGCTACAAGAACCTGCTGAACACCTTCGCCATGACCCTCGTCTCCTACTGCCTGGGTTCCGTCATCTGGGTCATGTGGGGCTACACGCTCTCTTTCGGCCCCGATGCCGGGGGTGTCATCGGCGGGCTGAAGCACTTCTTTCTGGCCGGCATCGGCATCGATGCGCTGTCGGGCTCCATTCCGACCCTGCTCTTTGCCCTGTTCCAGATGACCTTTGCCGGCATTACCGTCGCGCTGGTGCTCGGATCGGTGGTGGACCGCATGAAATTTTCCTCCTGGATCGTTTTTGTGGTGCTGTGGATCACGCTGATCTATTGCCCCATCGCCCACTGGGTGTGGGGCGGCGGCTGGATGGCCCGCATGGGCGCGTTGGATTTCGCCGGCGGCAACGTGGTGCACATCAACGCCGGTGTGGCCGGGCTGGTGCTGTCGCTGATGCTGGGAAAGCGCCTGGGGTACGGACGCGAGGCCATGTTTCCCTCCAGCGTGGCGCTCACCGGCCTGGGCGCCGCCCTGCTGTGGTTCGGGTGGTTCGGATTCAACGCCGGCAGCCAGCTGGCGGCCGACGGGGTGGCGGTTTCGGCCTTTCTGGTCACCAACACCTCGGCCGCTGCAGGCGCCCTTGCGTGGATGGGCGCCGAGTGGCTCGTCACCGGCAAGCCCACGGTGTTGGGCATCGCCTCGGGCGTCGTGGCCGGGCTGGTGGCCATCACGCCGGCCGCCGGCTTTGTGGGCATGCCGGCTTCGCTGGTCATCGGCCTGGCGGCCGGTTTGCTGGGTTTCTACAGCGTCACCCGCATCAAGCCTCTGCTGGGCTACGATGATTCCCTGGACGCCTTCGGCGTGCACGGCGTGTGCGGCATCTGGGGGGCGCTGGCCACCGGCATCTTCGCCGACCCGGCCGTCAATGCGGCCGGCCGCGGCCTGCTGTTCGGCAACCCCGGGCAGCTGGGCATCCAGGCGGTTTCGATCCTGGCAACGGCGGCCTACACGGCGGTGGGCACCTACGCGGTGGTCGTGGTCACACGCCTGGTCACCGGCGGCATCCGCGTGACACAGGAGAGCGAAGTGCTGGGCCTCGACGGCGCGCTGCACGGTGAACGCGCTTTTGAGATTGAATAAAGCGGAAATGTTTCGTACACATCCCTTTTGGCGGATACAGGACGTGAACGGAATCATTTTTCGCAAGGAGAACAGCACATGAAGAAGATCGAAGCCATCATCAAACCCTTCAAACTTGACGACGTCAAGGAGGCCCTCAACGAAATTGGTATCCAGGGCATGACCATCAGCGAAGTCAAGGGCTACGGGCGGCAGAAGGGACACAAGGAGATTTATCGCGGGGCGGAGTACATTGTGGACTTCATCCCCAAGATCAAGATCGAAATTGTGGTCCAGGCCGACCGCGCGGACCAGGTGGTGGAAAAGATCCGTGAGGCGGCCAACACGGGCAAGATTGGCGACGGCAAGATCTTCATCATTCCCATCGAGGGCGCCGTGCGCGTGCGTACCGGAGAAACCGGCAGTGATGCCATCTGAATCCGCTGCGGTCGGTTGGGTAGGTTTTCCGCGGTTGTTTTTAACCCATGGTTTTATGGATTGTTTTTATTTCAGAAGAGGAGGTTGATCGAACATGACACCCAAAGAAGTGCTGGAAATGGCAAAGGCTGAGGGCGCCAAGGTGGTGGATGTGCGCTTCATGGATTTCCCCGGCGTGTGGCAGCACATGACCATCCCCATGGGCGAGCTGGATGAGTCCACTTTCGAAGACGGCATCGGCTTCGACGGTTCGAGCATCCGCGGCTGGCAGCCCATCCACGCCTCGGACATGCTGCTGATCCCGGATCCGGCGACCGCCAAGATGGATCCTTTCTACGAAGCGCCCACGCTAGTGCTCATTGGCGACATCGTCGATCCGCTCACCCGGGAACCCTACACCCGCGACCCGCGCCACATCGCGAGAAAGGCCGAGAACTACCTCAGGACCACCGGCCTGGGTGATACGGCCTACATCGGTCCGGAGGCCGAGTTTTTCATCTTCGACGACATCCGATTCGATTCCGACCGCATGAGCGCCTTCTACGCCATCGACTCCATCGAGGGCATCTGGAACTCGGGCAGTGACGAGGGGCCCAATCTGGGCTACAAGCCGCGCCACAAAGAGGGCTACTTCCCGGTGCCGCCCATGGACAAGTTTCAGGACCTGCGCACCGAAATGCTGCTGGTGCTTGAAAGCCTGGGCATCGACGTGGAGGCCCAGCACCACGAGGTGGCCACCGCCGGGCAGGCCGAGATCGACATGCGCTTCAAACCGCTGCTGCAGATGGCCGACCAGCTCATGTGGTTCAAGTACGTGCTCAAGAACGTGGCCTACCGCCACGGCCACACCGTGACCTTCATGCCCAAACCGCTGTTTGAGGACAACGGTACCGGCATGCACACCCACATCAGCATCTGGAAGGACGGCCAGCCCGTGTTCGCCGGCGACAAGTACGCCGGGGTGTCCCAGGAGGCGCTGTACGCTATCGGTGGCATTTTGAAGCACTGCAAGGCCCTGTGCGCCTTCACCAACCCGACCACCAACTCTTACAAGCGCCTGGTGCCGGGCTTCGAGGCGCCGGTCAACCTGGCCTACTCCAGCCGCAACCGCAGCGCGGCGGTGCGCATTCCCATGTACTCCACCTCGCCCAAGGCCAAGCGCATCGAGTTCCGTACCCCGGACCCGTCCTGCAACGGCTACCTGGCCTTCTCGGCCATGCTGATGGCGGTCATCGACGGGATCCAGAACAAGATTGACCCCGGCGATCCCTTGGACAAGAACATCTACGACCTGCCGCCCGAGGAACTGGCCGAGGTGGATTCGGCCCCGGGTTCCCTGGACGAGGCCCTGGAGGCCCTGAAAGCAGACCAGGAGTTCCTGCTCAAGGGCGATGTCTTCACCCAGGACGCCATCGACATGTGGATCGACTACAAAGTGGAAAACGAGATCAACCCGGTGCGGCTGCGGCCCCACCCCCACGAGTTCTTCCTGTACTATGATATATAGACCGGAATTTTTGCTCTAACAACAGACGGCGGGAAGTATGCAGAAATGCCTCCCGCCGTTTTTTGTCTCAAGACGCACGTCGGTCTGGCCGCGCGTACCCCTTGTTCTTCCACTCGGCGCTTTTGCGCCTCTGCGCCCTTGCGCTTCGTCCTCACCTGTACTGCCGGTAGTCGATGCCGTGACACTTGGCCCTGTAGGCGAACTTGCGAACCGTGGTGCGCACCAGTTCGGCTGCCCGGGTGACATTGCCGCGGGTGTTTTTCAGGGCGTCGATAATCATCTCACGCTCCAGGTTGGCCACGGCCTCCTCCAGGGACAGGGCCGGCAGTGTGTCGGATTCGGCGCCGGTCTGCAGGGTGGGCGGCAGGTGATAGCTGTGGATGACGCCCTCGGAGCACAGCAGCACGGCCCGCTCGATGCAGTTTTCCAGTTCGCGCACGTTGCCTGGCCAGTGGTAGTTCATCAGCATGTCGATCGCCGGCGTGGAGAAGCGCTTGATCTGCTTGTCGTTTTCCCGCGCGTATTTTTCCAGGAAGTAGTCGGCCAGCAGCAGAATGTCGGTCTTGCGCTCGCGCAGGGGCGGCATGTAGATGGGGAACACGTTGAGCCGATAGTACAGGTCGCCGCGAAAGGCCTCCTGCTGCACGGCCGCTTCGAGGTTCTTGTTGGTGGCCGCGATGATGCGCACGTCCACCTTGATGGTCTTCTGGCCACCGACACGCTCGAATTCCTTCTCCTGCAGCACGCGCAGCAGGTTGACCTGCACGTCCAGCCCGATGGAGCCGATTTCATCCAGGAAGATGGTGCCCCGGTGGGCCAGTTCGAACTTGCCGATCTTCTGGCGAACGGCACCGGTGAAGGCGCCTTTTTCGTGGCCGAACAGTTCGCTCTCGATGAGATTGGCCGGCAGGGCCGCGCAGTTGACTTTGATGAAGGGGTTCTTGGCCCGCGGGCTGTTGTAGTGGATGGAGTTGGCCACCAGTTCCTTTCCCGTGCCGCTTTCGCCGCGGATGAGCACCGTGGCGTTGCTGCGACACACATGGGAGATCATCTGGTAGACCTCGCGCATTTTGTTGCTGTTGCCGATGATATTGTTGATGCTGTAGCGGTTGGCCAACTCGCCGCGCAAGCGCCGGTTTTCCTCGCGCAGGCGCTCCTTTTCGATGCGGATGGTCTCGAGGTTGACCACATGGCGGGCGATCATGGTGGCGATCACCGAGAGCAGCTGCTTGCCCTGCTCAAGGGTGGAAAGCTCGGCCAGAGGACGGTCGACGCTCAGGGCGCCGATGACCTGTGCGCCCTTTTTCACCGGCACGCAGATGAAAGAGTGATCCGGGGCGCCGGCCCTGCGCCGCACCGCCGTGCGGTTCAAAAACAGGGGCTCCTCGCTGATGCGGGGTATGGCCACGGCCTCACCGGTTTCGATCACCCGCCCGGTGATGCCCTCGCCCAGCTTGTACTTGACGCTGCGCATGGCGCTGGCCGGCAGGCCATGGGCCACCTCGATGTTGATCTCGTTGCGCACCGGGTCGAGGATGGTGATGGTGCCGCGCATCATGTTCATGGAACTTGCAAGAATGTCCAGCACCTTGTAGAGCGATTTGCGCAGGTCCAGGTGCTCGTTGAGTGCCTTGCTGATCTCGTAGAGCAGGGTGACCTCTTCGATGCGCTGCATGGGCGGGTTTTCGGCCGCCGTGCGGTGCTCCTGTGGGGGGGGCTTCAACAAGTTCGTTTTCTCCGATTTTGGCAATCTTTGGCTCTACCTCTGTTTTTGGCAGGATGCCCGCAACGCATCTACCGGGCGTATTTCCAGCAGGCGGAATTCCCGGACAAAAGACCAATTATACATTTTTGTAACATGTGTTTTAAAAAAGGTCAATCTAAGAAAAACGGGCGGCCGGGTGGTCGCCAGCAACGCCGGGAGGGTGGATGACGGGGAAATTCATGGATTGCGTGCGCTCGGGCTCGAGGGGCGGGTACGCATCGGGCGACTCGAAAGAAAGTCTGGCGCCGGATTTTCCGGCAGTGTGGAAGTCCGGTGTAAACCCCATCGGCGGGCGGAAGCGGTCCGCAATGCGGGACGGGGCGCCGGTGCGCAAAAAAAGGCGCCGTCACGCGGCGCCTTTTTCCCAGTGCAGATTATAATATAATACGGGCTAATCGAGGACTTTGTGCCCCCTGTTTCGCATGCAGTCGGAATAGGCCCGTTTGTACTTGGCTTCGGCTTCAAGGCCCTTGTAAGCCCCCCCGCCGATGCCCATAGCGGCGGCACCCGCGGCGGCACCCTTTCCGGCACTGCCGAAAACCGCCCCCACGGCCGCCCCGGTGGCCGCGCCGATGGCACCGCCGATGAGCGCGCCTTCACCCACCTCACGGGGGGTATAACCGGACACTCTCTGGGCCAGCGCCTTGCATTCGACCATATCCTGGTTGAGTCTGGCCAGGTTGGGGTCGTTGTAGGTATCCACCGTGGGGGTCCAGCCGCTCTGGCTGGCGCACCCGACAACAAAAAGGTACAACAGTAGGCTGCCAATGACAAACACCCTTTTCATGGTATCCTCCCGCAGGTTTTGATCCGATGGCTGTTTCAGGCGGTTTAGGGCCTGCCGGGCAGATCGTATGGCGGCTGCACCGGAAGGCCTTCGGGATTAAATCCCGTATACTGGCCTGCTAATAGCACCGATGCCCGGCGGTGGTCAAGGGGCTTGTTGGCCCGCGGGACGCGGGAACAGTGGGATAAGAAACCGGGATCTTCCCGCTATGCTGTGGTCCCCAAAGGGCGTCTGCGGCATCGGTGCTGTGCCGGAGAACAGAGGGGCGACGTTGACGGCCGCAGTGCCCCGGAGACGTCATAGCACCCGCATGACGAGGGCGCCGACGCCCTTTTCCACCATGGATAGTTTGCGTGCCAGGCCGTAGGACAGGTCGACGTCGCGGCCTTCGACAAAGGGGCCCCGGTCTGTGACCACGGCTTTCACGGTTTCACCGGTGGCCGGGTTGCGCAGTTCGACGCGGGTGCCGAAGGGCAGGTCGCGGTGTGCGATGGTGTCGGCATACATGTCGTAGCGCTGACCGTTGGCCATGGGGCGGCCGTGGTATTTGCGGCCGTACCAGCTGGCCACCACGGTCTGTTCCCCGCGGGGGTGATTGGGAACTCGTATACGGATCTTTTGCCCGGGCTGCAGGCTGCGGGGATCGCTGATGTGGTTGTCGCGGATGATGTCCTCCACGTTGGTGTGGAATCGCGTGACCGCCAGCGCCCACAGGGTGTCTCCGGGCTGAATGGTGTACTCGGTAAACTCGGCCTCCTGCGGCGACTGTTCGGCGGTGCCCTCCGCCGGTAGGGGGGGCTGCGGCTCCCGGCCGCGCGCTTCTTCCAGGGTTTCGTGGAAGGGCTTTTCGCCCACTTCGACGGTGGCGCCGGCCTTCAGAAACCAGCGGCCGTTGTCGGACAGACGGCCCACGGCCTCCGGATTCTGGCGGCGCAGCGTCCGCCAGTCGGTGTTGAGGCGTCGGGTCACTGCGGCGATGGTGTCTCCCGGCTGTACCTGATACTGAACCATGCAACGCTCCTTTTGTGGCAATTTGCCCCTTCACCACCGCAACTTCTGTGCCAGCCCGGTAGATGCTTGCCGCCAAACCGCCGTATCGCTTGGAAATTGAAATGAACTGTAATTGCTGATGGTTGCTTTGATGCTGATCTGTTCCGCCAGGCGCCGGCAGGAACGGAATTTTGACTTTACCGGACCGCGGGGTCAATTTGATGACGCCCCCGGAGGGTATTCATGCCCTCCGGAGGATACCCCGTGTGACGCTCAAGGCCGGCCGATGGCCAGGGAATCGTTCAAACGCTGCCAGCGGTCCGAGGGTGGTTTCAGGGGAGTGCCGTCCAGACTGAGCACCGGGGCGACCCCCATGAGCGCATTGCAGGCCAGCACCTCTTGGGCGCAGAGCAGGTCGGCCGGGGTGAGTGCCCTGCGCTGCAGCGAGTACCCCCGGCTTTTCAATGCCGCCGCGGCGGCGGCCTGGGTGACCCCCGGCAGCACATGAGGCGATTCCGGGAGCAGCAGCGTATGGCCGGTGATCAGCAACAGGCCGGCGCTGTTGGTTTCCGATACCGTGCCGTCGGGATTGAGGATCAGGGCCTCGTCGGCGCCGTGTTCCCGCGCCCAGCGGCCGGCCAGAAAATAGTACAGATAGTTGAGGGTCTTGTGGTCGGCCAGGGGCGTCTGGCGGGCGTGGGGGTAACGCAGCAGGTGGAGCCCCGGCGGTTTGCGGCCTTTCAGGCGGGGGCGGTAGGCGCGGGCCGCGACCAGCAGTGTGCCCTGGGTCGGCGGTGCCTGGGACGGTCCGGCGGCGGCCAGGATCTTGACGGCGGCGACCTGTTCCTGCAGGGCGTTGCGGGCAACCACCCCGTCGATGATGTCCTCCCAGGTCAGATCCGGCGGCAAGGTGCCAAATAGTTTTCGCCAACTGCGCCGGAAACGGGCCAGGTGGCGATCCAGGCGCAGGATGCGGCCGCGGTCTACCCGCAGCGTTTCGAAAAACCCGAACCCGTACTGAAAACCGGTATCCGACACGCCCACCGCAGCCTCGTACGCCGGCACGTAGGCGCCGTTGAACCACACGACCCCGGGCCTGGCGGCGCCGCTCCGGCCCGCGCCCAGTACCGCCATGAGGGTCCTGCCCTTGTGCAGGGTTTCCTCGTATTCGGCGGCCGGGTCGGAGTCGTAGACGATGCCGCCGCCCACCGAAAAGACCACCCGCTCACCGGCTACCGTGGCCGTGCGGATGGCGATGGAAAGATCCAGGGTGTCGTGGAAACTGATGTAGCCCAGCGAACCGGTGTAGACATGGCGGCAGTGGGGTTCCAGTTCGTCGATAATCTGCATGGCGCGGATCTTGGGGCACCCCGTGATGGACCCGCCCGGAAAGGTCGCTGCGAGAAGGTCCACCGCGTCGCATCTCCGCTCCAGCTGGCCTTCCACGATAGAGACGAGGTGATGGACGTTTTCGTATTTTTCCAGTTTCTTGTGATGGCGGACGCGCACCGACCCCTGGCGGCAGACACGGCCGATGTCGTTGCGCATGAGATCGACGATCATGGACAGTTCTGCGTCGTCCTTGGCACTGGCGGCCAGCTCGGCGGCCAGGCGTCGGTCCTCCTCCACCGTTCGGCCCCGGGGACGTGTGCCCTTGATGGGGCGGGTCTCCACCCGCGTGCCCTGCCGCAGCAGGAAACGTTCCGGCGAGGTGGAAACCACCTGGTGATCACCCGCGTTGACGAAAGCGAAAAAGGGCGCCGGGTTGCGCCGGAACAGCTCCCGCAGCAGGCCGAAGGCCGATCCCGAAAAGCGGGTTTCAAAGCGTTGGGAGAGATTGACCTGATAGACATCGCCGGCCGCGATGTAGTCCCGGACGCGGGCAACGGCGGCCTCGTAGGCCGCGCGGGTGAAATTGGCGCGAATCCCCCGGCCGCCCCCCCTGCAGGTTTCATCCCGCGACGGGTTTTCGGAGAGCAGCTGGAAGAAGCGTTGGCGGGCGGCCGCATCGGCCCGTTTCGCACCCTGCCGGCGTCGGGGAAAGAAAGCCCGCGTGCGGCCGGTGGACTTGTCGTGCACCACGATCACCCCCGGCGCATAGAAGCACAGGTGCGGCAGCTGCCGGTCGTCCAGGCAGGTACGCGGCAGATCCTCCAGGCAGTCTTTCAGATCGTAGGCCAGGTAGCCCATCAGCCCGGACTGCAGCGGGGCGGCACCCGTTGGGACGCATGGGGCGCAGCCATCGAAGGCCGCCAGCACCCGTCGCAGCGCGGCCAGGGGGTCGGGGTCCATGCCCAGGCGCCTGCCTTCCGAGGCCAGGTGCATGTCGCCGCGTCTGCCACGCAGTGTCAACCAGGGCAGTGCGCCCAGGATGTGGTAACGGCTGCAGTCCAGGTCGCCACCGCTGAGCAGCAGCACGGTCCCCTCCAGTGCGGCGAAACGGGCGGCCAGATCCAGGAAATCACCCTCGTATGGCAGGTCCTGCTGCACCACGCCTGCCAGCGTTCCCGCCAGGCTTCGGATGTCGTTGGCCGTCGGTATCTTCATGGCAGGGCTGGGGCCTCCTGCAGGTGGGCACTGCGGGCCGGGGGTTCCGAAAGAGGGCCCAGGGACAGGAAATTTTCCAGCAGTTCAAAACCGTGCTCGGTGAGGAAGCTTTCCGGGTGAAACTGTACCCCGTGCAGTGGGCGGTGGCGGTGGCGGATCCCCATGATGACGCCGTCCCGGCTGCGGGCGGTAATTTCCAGCTGCCGTGCAGGCCGGTCCACCATCAGCGAGTGGTAGCGGGCCACCCGCAGGGGCGAGGGCAGCCCACGGAACAGTCCCCGGCCGCAGTGATCCACACGGCTGGTCTTGCCGTGGACCGGCACCGGCGCCCGCACGGTGCGGCCGCCATAAGCTTCGTTGATACACTGCATGCCCAGGCAGACACCCAGGATGGGAACCGTGTCGCTGAAGCGCCGGATCAGCTCGGTGCTGATGCCGGCGTGGGCCGGGTCCCGGGGCCCGGGACTGATGAGAATGTAGTCCGGTGCCAGTTCCGACACCGATTGCACGTCGATGCGGTCACTGCGGTGTACCCGGATCTCAAGCCGGTAGCACCGGAACATCTGCACCAGGTTGTAAGTGAATGAATCGTAGTTGTCGATGACCAGCAGTTTGGCTGCCATGGGATCCCCCCACAAAAAAAGGCCGCCCCATGAGTCTGGGTGGCCTCGGCCTGAAACATAACTCTTTTATTGGATCTGCGTTTTTTTATAGTAACCTATCCGAAATGCGCCCATTCGTCAAGCAGAAGGAGGCGCCTGCCAGCGCCCCGATTGTTGACAACAGCGGCGGCATGTGGCTGAAATACATTGATGCTCTGCGGTCCCAAGCAAAATTTCACTCCGGAATGAGCGGAAAGGATGCCATGCCCGCGAAAAAGCAGTGGATCAAGGCCCTGGTGGCCGACACCGACGGTCAGATTTTCGAACTGGACGGATATGCCGCCGTGGGCATGGCCGGCGATGCACGGCTGCAGCCGCTGACCACGGCCGACACCATTAATATGCCCTACGGTGGTGAGCTGATGCTGCTGCCCGGCCGGCGGCCCCTGGTGTACCGTATTGCCGACGGGGTTATCGAGGAACTGGCCGAAAACCCGTACGCCCCCGGTGAGCCGGTTTTCCCGGTGGCGCTGTTCAATTCGCCGGGATACGTCAATACCTGGACGGCGGCCTACCGCGAGGCACAGGAGGCCCGCCTGCTGCCACTTTTCGCCTACGCTGCCGTGGGATGGCACCGCGGCCGTTTCAGGACGGCGGCCCTGTGCGTTGATCGGGAGCGTCGGCAGGACTTGCGCCTGATGCCGCGCGACAGGGTGGCGGCCGGCGTCGAAGCAATGCGCCGCATGCTGCCGGGCAACCGGCTGCGCCGGCACCTGGAAACTTGCGCGCTGCACTACGGCTGTCCGGCCGGCAAGAATTTTTTCCTGGGCCGCTGCGAGGCGCCTCTGCCCACGGCCAGGACCTGCAACGCGCGCTGCCTAGGGTGCATCTCGCTGCAGCCGGAAGGCGATATTTCCAGCTGCCAGCAGCGCATCGCATTTACTCCCACGCCAGCGGAAATCGCCCAGGTGGCCCTGGCCCACATCCGGCGGGTGCGCCGGCCGGTGGTCAGTTTCGGACAGGGCTGCGAGGGCGACCCCCTGCTGGCTGCGGACGTGATCGCCCCGGCCATCGCGCGTATCCGGCGCGGCACCCGCCGCGGCACCATCAACCTCAACACCAATGCCAGTCTGCCGGATGCACTGGAAAAACTCATCGATGCCGGCCTGGACAGCCTGCGTGTGAGCATGAACAGCGTGCGCCCGAAGACCTACAGCGCCTATTTCCGTCCCGCGGGCTACCGCTTCGAGGACGTGCTGACCAGTATCGACCGGGCCCTTTCCCGTGGCTGCCACGTGGCCATCAACTACCTCAACTGCCCCGGGTTCACCGATTCGGCGGCCGAGGCCACGGCACTGGAGCATTTTCTGGGGGCGCACCCCATCCACCTGATCCAGTGGCGCAACCTGAACTACGACCCCCTGCGGTACTGCCGTGCCATGGCGTCCGCCGAGGCCGGCGGCCCCCCCATGGGCATGGAGCGGATGCTGGCGCGCATCCGTCAGCGCTTTCCCCGGCTGCGTCACGGGTATTTCAATCCCCACCTGGGGCGGTCCTGGAAGGCGGACGGGGGACCTGCAAGGCAAACAAAGCAATAAGTCTATTGCACTGCAATGATAAAGTTGCGCTTTATCCGGGGGCAACCGCCAAAGGGGCTTTTACCCCTGGTTCGTCCAATCGAACCAATATCCAATAAAATGCAATAATAAGAGTGCGTTGTAGTGTTTTGAGGAAAACCCTTTTTCAAGGCCCAGGAATCCTGGTTTGGCATCCATATTGCTATAAACATACAGTACACCCTTTACTGTGTTCCTTTTCCATTATACCTCCTTCAAATGCTCCAGGTCGTTTTGCCCGGCCTGGAGCATTTGACTTCACAGCCGGGCGCTGCCGGCGCGGCGGCTGAAGGGCCGACGGCGAAAAGAAGAAGCGACGCCGTTCGCGCCGCAGCACCGGACTTGCCGAAGTGGTGGCCATGGTGGACGCGATGGACAGAATCGGCGAAAACCGCGAGCGGAGCTACCTGCGCCTCTTCCAGCAGGTGACCGGTGCCATCACCTCCACTCTGGACGTGGAGGAAGTGCTGCAGCTGATCGTACGCAAGGTTCCGGAAGTGGTCGGGGTGGATGCCGCCACCATCCGGCTGCTGGAGCCGGGGGGGCGGAAACTGCGCCTGCTGGCGGCCCACGGACTCAGTGGAAAATACCTGAACCGCGGGCCGGTGGATGCCGAATCCAGCGTTACCACGGCGCTTTCGGGCACGCCGGTGGCCATTTTCGACGCTGGCAGCGACGACCGCATCCATTACTCCGACGCCGCCCGCAAGGAGGGCATCAAGAGCATCCTGGTGGCCCCCATTCCCATCCGCGGAAAGATCCAGGGGGTCCTGCGACTCCTCACCCGCCAGCCCAGGCATTTCGACGAGAGCGAGATCGAGTTCGTCAGCGCCCTGGCCGAACAGTGCGGCATTGCCATTGAAAATGCCCGCATCTACGCCTCGCAGCAGCGGCAGCTGCGGTATTTCACCACCCTCAACGAAATCGGCAAGACGCTCAACTCCACCCGCGACCTGCAGGAAGTGCTGGATTTCATCGTCTCCAAGCTGCCCGAGGTGATGGCGCTCAAAGGCTGCACCATTCGGCTGATGGATCCCGTCAAGGGACACCTGGAGCTGCGAGCCGCCTCGGGGCTCAGTCAGCGGTACCTGCATCGCGGCTCCATCAACGACGAGTTGAGCACCTACCGGGCGCTCATGGGCGAGCCGGTGGTGATTTACGATGCCGCCAGCGATCACCGCGTCCAGTACCGGGAGGAAGCCGCCCAGGAGGGAGTGGCCAGCATCCTGGCCGTGCCCCTGATGGTCAAAGACCGCATCATCGGGATTCTGCGCCTGCTGACCGACCGGCCGCGGCACTTCACCGACGCCGACATCGGATTCGCCATGGCCGTGGCCGAACAGGGCGGCATCGCCATCCAGAACGCCATCAGCTACAACAAAATTTCCAGCCTGGTGACCGAACTGGAACAGCAGGAGGCGTTCCTGCAGCAGGTGATCGACAACCTGAACGCCGACCTGTTCGTGCTGGACAACGAGTTCCGCATCATCATGGTCAACCGCGTTTTTTTGGAGAACCACCGCGCCCGGGAGGAGGACGTCATCGGACGGCCCTGCCACGAGGTGCTGCGCGTGGCCAGGGACGGAGAGCACCCGGCCCGGCGCATCATCGAGGAAAACCGCCGGGTGACCTACACCCAGCACGTGCAGGAGGACGGCGACGAGGTGCACCTGGAAGTCATGGCCTCCCCGGTGTCGGTATACCAGGAGGGCGCCACCGATTTCATCATCGGCACCATTCGCGACGTCAGCGACCACGTCCAGCTGCGCAAGGAGCAGCAGGCCCGCGAGCGGCTGCAGGGTGTGCTGGAGATGGCCGGCGCGGCGGCCCACGAGCTCAACTCACCGCTGTTTTCCGCCCTGGGGACCGCCCAGCTGGCCTTGGCGGACGTCGACCCC
>JAMOVG010000086.1 GCA_027061725.1 Desulfobacteraceae bacterium | reverse complement strand
GAGTTCCACCTCGGAGGCCGCTGGGTCAAAGCCACGCCGGCCTTCAACGCCGAACTGTGCAAACGCCACGATGTGCCGCCGCTGGAATTCGACGGCCGCCAGGACTCCATCTTCCATCCCTTCAACCGGAAACAGCAGCGCTTCATGGAGTACGTTGAAGACCACGGCACCTGGAATGACGCCCCCCTGGCCGATATTCTGGCCACCTGGAAACGCGTCTACGGAGAAGAGCGCATTGCCTCCTGGATCGCCGCAATGGAAGGAGAAGGCGACCGGCGGCGCGATTTCTACCGCGAAGACGTGGTCCGCTGATGACCCCGGCCAGACAGGACCCCGCCGCTTTCGAAAACACCGGGCGGGTGGCGCGGCCCCCGCCCATTAACCGCAAAGGAGACCCCCATGAATTTCGACGAAATCACCCGTACACGACGGGCCGTAAACTTTTTCGACCAAAACCGGGAAGTCCCCCGGGAGCTTCTGGACCGGATGATTGAACTGGCCGCCCGGGCGCCTTCGAGCTTCAACCTGCAGCCCTGGCGCCTGATGGTGCTGCGGGACGCGGAGGAGAAGGCCCGCCTGCGCAAGCTGGCCTGGGACCAGCCCAAGGTCACCGAGGCGCCGGTGGTGCTCATCGTGATGGCCGACAAGACCGGCTGGCAGGCCGGCAACCCTACCCTGGAGAAGAACTGGACCGAGATGGTCAGAAGCGGCGCCATGGAAGAGGCCCAGCGCGACTGGTTCCTGGACGCCGCCAAGTCGCTCTACGGGCGGAGTCCCGAAGCCAGCCTGGCCTTTGCCGTCAAGAACGCGGCTTTTTTTGCCATGGGGCTGATGTACGCCGCCACCAGCCTGGGCCTGGACACGCACCCCATGGACGGCTTCGACCACGAAGGGGTGCGCAAGGCTTTCGACATCTCCGGAGACGACTGGGTGCCGCTGCTGCTGGCCGTGGGCTACCGGGATCCCCGGGCCGAAACGGCGCCGCCCAAATGGCGCAAGAGCGTAGCCGAAATTACCGGCGGCGGATGACCGCCCGCGCCCGTGCCGTTCGCGGGCGGTCTTTTTGCGGTGATCCCGCCCGCCGCATGGGCGCCGCCGCGAACAGGATGAAGGCCGCCGTGCCGCCCACTACGCCCCCGAAGTGGCAGGCGGCCACGGGCGCGCCGCACAGTCCCATGTGCAGGAAATCAAAAAAGACCCGGCCGGTGGCCAACTCGTACAGGCTTTTGACAGCCACCAGGCCGAAAAAGACCGCACCCGAGGCGCGCCGGGCGCGGGTGCCCATCATCTCCAGGCCCGAGAAGGCCATCAACCCGTGGGCCGTGCCTGAAAGACCGCACAGGCCGGCGGTGTCCAGCTGCGGTGAAAAGGCGAGCGCCGCCAGCAACCCGCCGGCCGCACAAAGCGGCAAAAGCAGCAACCTGCGGGACCGGCGCCTCTCCTCCAGACCGTCGTAGAGCAGGAAAAAGGCCCCCGCGTCCAGCAGCAGGTGGTACCACGTGACGTGCACGAAGGGGTGCGTGAAGAGGCGCCACCACTGGCCGGAGCGGACGGCCGCAGGGGTGAAAAGCGCCCATCCGCCCGACCCCAGTCCCAGCAGGTGCGCGTTGAAAACCACTACGGCCGCCAGCAGGGCCAGTACGTCCGGCCGTCCCTTGAGCGCACTGCATCGCCGCCCAATGGCCGCCAGCAGGCCGTCGCCCTGGAAACTGTCTGCATATCGGGTCCACACGTTTTGTTCCTCCCGCTTGCCGATCCGATTCAACTGCCATTATCTTGATCGGCCCCGTTGGCCCGGCGGAGGACACCTCGGGCGCCCCCGCCGGTGGGTGATTACTTCTTTTTCTTGCGTCGCCGCAGCCAGCAGGCCGCCGCCACGAACAGCGGGCCCACCGGCCCGGTGCCCACACCCAGGTCGATGTTGCGGCTCTGGGGGGAAACCACAGGCGCTGCGGCAGAGGGTCCCGCCGGGGACTGCGAAGGGGCGGAAACCGGCCGGGACGCCGGGACCGGCGCGGCCTTACGCGGCTGGGGACCAAGGTCGGCCACGGCCTTGCGGCGGATGGCCTCCAGCGCCTCCCGGCGGGCGGCCTGGGCACGGCGGTCGCGGGCCGTGCGTGCCGCATTGCGCCGCGCGATCTTCCAGCGCTGGTACTCGGCGTCGTTTTCCAGCACCAGGAACGAGGTGTACTCTGTGACGATGGCGTACTGCTCGGCCAGCCGCACGACCTCTCCGATGACCTGCTCGCGGCTGCCGCTGCGGTCGGCCTCTCTGAGCAGCCGGCGGACGCGCTTGAAGGCCCACATGCGCTCGATCTCGGGATTGCCGTCGTCTTCGGCCGGGAAGCGCAGTTCCGTGGTCTGGCGCAGTTCCCTCCCCTGCACGCTGGCCCGGATGGACACATGCGCTTTGCCGCTGCCCTTGTAGCGCCCGTAGATACGCACCGGGCTTCCATGATAAAGGTTGGGCAGAATACGCGGCTCTACGTCGTAGACTTCGATGCCTTCGAATTGGATGTCCAGGCCGGTGGCTACGGGGTGCATGAGCTTGCGGCGAAAGGCCTGTGCCTGGCGCCGGAAGTCGTCTCCGCGGGAGATGAAGGCCGCCAGCCCGCCGGAGTCCTCGGCCAGCTGCGCCAGCAGGGGCCGGTTGACCTCGTTGCCCACACCGATGCAGAACACGCGCGCGTTGCGCGGCCGGGCGCCGATGAGTTCCAGCAGGGCCCGCCGCTCCTTCTGCTCGGTCATGCCATCGCTGAGGATCACCACGTTCAGGGTGCGGTCCGGATCGCTGTACTTGTAGGCCGTGGTCATGGCCGGGGCCAGCACGGTACCTCCCCGGGCCTGACGCGAAGCCATGAAGGTGCGCGCCTTCCGGCGCGCCTCGGCGGCGGCCGGGCGCAGGGCCCCGAACAGCGGATGGGGGCTGACGTTGAAGGTCATGACCTCGAAGCGGTCCGCATCGTCCAGGGCGTCGATGAAGGCCTCCACCGAGTGCTTGGAGGTCACCAGTTTTTCATCGTGGGCCATGCTGCCGGAGATGTCCAGCAGGAAAACATAGTCCATGCCGTTGTTTTCGCGGGCCAGTTCCTTTCCGGCCGTCAGGGTGAGCATGAAATAGCCGTCCTGGCCGGGTGTGTGGGAGGTGATCAGATCGATGCCCGTGCGCGGCCGTGAAAGCGCGTAGTGCACCACCACATCGGCCGCCAGGCTCCCGCCGGCGCTCTCCAGGCTGGCCTGCACCCGGTTGTCGGCGTGCCGGGCCACCACGAAGGCGTCGGGGTGGCTGGGGCTGTCCACGGCCGTTACGGGAACGGCGGACTTGATGTCCACGTCAATGGCGAACCTTCCCGTGGTGCGGGCGTTTACGTCGCGCCGGGTCACGGTGGCCAGGGGGTAGACGTAGGTCACCTGG
>JAMOVG010000085.1 GCA_027061725.1 Desulfobacteraceae bacterium | reverse complement strand
GATCCAGGCGCTGCGGCCCGCCAGCGCGCGGCGCAGGCAGTCGAAGCTCATCTTGTAGCTGGCGGTCACCAGCACCGGGGCGTGTTGGCCGGGGTTTCCCAGGGCGTAGAGCCCGGGGTCTACGCTGTAGTGCATGCGGCCCACGCCCCAGCGGGCCTTGATGCGGCCCCAGTGGTCGGCGGCCGAAAGGCGCGCCGTAACCCGCGGCAGTTGGCCGGCGGGTGTGGAGACCGTGCCGCTCACGAAAGGCTGGTCCGTCCGCGGCGGGCGGCAGGGTGCGCCGCCGCAGTCACCGCCCGCGGTGGACAGGGTCGGTCCCATCGGCGCGGCGCTCGTCTTTTGCGCCGCCGGCACTGTTTTCGTCGCAATCATCTACACGTCCTCCCATGGGCGAGCAGCAGCCCGGCCCGGTTTCTTCCAGGGCCTGGGCGAAGAGGGCCAACGCCTCGAACACCTGCCGCCGGCGGTTTTCCGGAATGCGCTCTTGCAGGGCCGCGAAGTAGCCGGCGGCACAGTCCCGGATGCGCCCGCAAACATCGCGGCCTTCTTCCGTCAGCGCCAACGCCACGGCCCGCCCGTCGCCGGCCCGTTTGCGGCGCACCAGCAGCCCGCGTGCGACCAGCGGCGCCACCATGCGGGTGGTGGTAGACTTTTCCACCCCCAGGATGGCGTGCAAGCGCGAGAGGGGCAGGCCGCCGTGGCGGTCCACGGTCTCCAGGATGAAGAACTGCCAGAAGGTCAGGTCCTCGCAGAAGACCGACTCCTGGCGGCAGAAGCGCAGCGCCCTGGCCAGCCGGGCCACGCGGTAGAGCATGTCGCTGTCATCGTACATGGCATGGAGCCTCAAAGGTTGTAAAATACAACTAACTGGTTGTGCTCTACAACCAAAACGGTCCCCTGTCAAGTCTTTCCCGGAAAGGACGCAGGGCAATCGCAAGTAAACTTGGCATGGCTGCGGCCCTTGGGGTCGAGGGGTGGGCAGGGTTCGGCGGCGTGTAGTTCGAGAGCCGGCGGGAAAAAGAGGCGCAGGCCGACGGCCCAAAATTTTCTCGCCCGCCGCCCGGCTTTTGTGATAAGATAGAACCCATGGAGGTCTTCGAAAAAAGGGACGAGGCCGAGATCCGCAGGATCAACCGCGAGCAGCAGAAGGTCTTCGACCGGCTCTTTCGCCTGTTCGACCCGCCGCTGCCCGAGGGGGTGCCCGAGCGGCTCGAGCAGATCGTGGCCGCCGGCCGCATCAAAGAGGGGGAGACGGTGCTGGACGTGGGCACCGGCACGGGCATCCTGATCCCCCTGATCTGGAAGTACAGGCCGGCGCGCATCTACGCCTGCGACCTGTCCGAGGCCATGCTGGAGCAGCTGCGCAAAAACCATCCGCGGGTGATTGCCTTTCTGGCCGACGTGCGCGATCTCACGCTGCCCGACGGCTGCCTGGACGTGGTCTTCATAAACGCCTGCTACCCCAACATCGTGGACAAGCAGGGGGCCTTTTCCAACATCGCGCGCATGATGGCGCCCGGCGCCCGGCTGGTCATCAGCCACCCCATGGGGCGCGCCTTCATCGACCACCTGAAAAAGAGCATCTCCTTTCCGCTGGACGACTTTCCCGAGCGGCCGGCGGCCGAGAAGATCCTGGCGGCCTTCGGGATGCGCCTGGAAACGTACGTCGACGAGCCCGAGCTCTACATCCTGGTGGGCGAGAAACAGGGCGCGGACTGAACGTTATTTCAACGAATCCAACGGTATAGAAGCAACAGGGAGGAAGACGGAATCCATGAATGCCAAGCAATTGACCGTGTTGACCGGCAGCGCTGCGCGCCAGGTCAGTGACGTTATCTCCCACCTGGGCGCGCAGGGCATCGACATCCGCGCCCACTGCCTGGTGGACAACGGCGACGGCCACTGCAAACTGCGCATGATCGTGTCCCGGCCCGAACGGGCCGTGGAAGTTCTGCAGGACCGCCGCATCACCGCCGTGGTCAACGACGTGGTGGTGATCGAGACCGACGACAAGCCCGGCAGCCTGGGCAGTATGCTCGACGCCTTGAAAGCCGCCGATATCCAGATCGACTACACGTACACCGCCGCCAGCCAGGCGCCCGGCACGGCCGTGATGGTGTTCCGCTTTTCGGACAACCCCCGCGCCGTGGCGGCGCTCAGGGACGCCGGTCACCTGCCGGCCGACGAATAAGGGGCGGCGCTCGGCGGTTGACAGCGCCGGTTGCACAGCATATCTTATTAGAAGGAAAGCCGAATCGTTTCCAGGGGTGGCTTGCAAGCCTGAGATTATACCCGTTGAACCTGATCCGGGTAATGCCGGCGTAGGGAGCAGACGAGTAGACCGCCAACAGGGCGCCAAGGGCCGTTTCCCCGGGGAAACGGCCTTTTTTCGTGCAACAAAAGGGGGGACAGCGACATGTCGACACTTTCAGAGCAGGCCCACCGCGACCTGGCGGCCATCCGGGAGCAGAAGCCGCTGGTGCACAACATCACCAACTTCGTGGTCATGAACACCACCGCCAACACCCTGCTGGCCATGGGCGCCTCGCCGGTGATGGCCCACGCCGAAAAGGAGGTCGAGGAGATGGTGTCCTTCGCCGGCGCCCTGGTGCTCAATATCGGCACGCTCACCGACGCCTGGGTGGACGCCATGGTAAAGGCCGGCAAAAAGGCCAACCGCCTGGGCACGCCGGTGGTGCTCGACCCGGTGGGCTCCGGCGCCACCGCCTTTCGCACCGCATCGGCCAAGCGCATCATCGACGAGGTGAAGGTCAGCGTCATCCGCGGCAACGCGTCGGAGATCCTCTCGCTGCGCAGCGACGATTCCAAGACCCGCGGCGTGGACGCCGTGCATTCGGTCGACGAGGCCGCCGAGACCGCGCAGGTGCTGGCCGGTGAACTGGGAACCACCCTGGCCATCACCGGTCCCATCGACCTGGTGACCGGCGGGGGGCGGGTGATCCGGGTGTCCAACGGGCACGAACTCATGGGCTACGTGACCGGCACCGGCTGTGCGGCCACGGCCACCATCGGCGCCTTCCTGGCCGTGGACCAAGACCCGGTGGCGGCCACGGCGGCGGCGCTGGCCTTTTTCGGCCTGGCCGGGCAAAGGGCCGCTGAACAGGCCGCCGCGCCGGGCAGTTTCCAGACGGCGCTCATCGACGCGCTTTACACCATCACTCCCGGGGACCTGGCCGAGGGCGCCCGGTTCGATCCGTGAAGAGGTTTCCAATGAAAGCGGCTTTTGACTACACGCTGTACCTGGTCACGGACCGCCGGCTCTCGCGCGGCCGCCCCACGCGGGAAATCGTGCAGGCCGCCGTGCGCGGCGGGGTGACCTGCGTGCAGCTGCGCGAAAAGGACTGCTCCACGCGCGCGTTCATCCGCGAGGCCCTGGCCGTCCGGGATTTCCTGAAG
>JAMOVG010000084.1 GCA_027061725.1 Desulfobacteraceae bacterium | reverse complement strand
CGATATGGGAAAAATTGGCTCCGAGGTGTTGTTGAGACGAATCGACAATCCCGATCAAAAACCGGTCCATCGAATTCTTGATACCCAGCTAATCGTCAGGCAATCCGTGTGCTCTCCGCGTCGGAAAATGGGATAGCGACACTGTTCACCGTTTGCCCGGGGTGCTTTGCGGGCATTTCCAAAAATGAACCACTCACAAAGGAGGCAGGCAATGAAAAGGACGATTTTGGCACTTGTGATTGTGAGCCTTGTATTTTCAGTAGGGGGTGTAGCCCTGGCCGGAGATACGGCTATCTGTTATAACTGTCCGCCCATGTGGGCAGACTGGGCCAGCCAGCTCAAGGCTATTAAGGAAAACTTGGGCATAACCCTTCCGCATGACAACAAGAATTCCGGGCAGACCCTTTCTCAGTTAATCGCAGAAAAGAACAACCCTGTAGCAGATGTAGCCTATTATGGTGTCTCTTTTGGCATCAAAGCCAAGGAGGCCGGAGTGGTAGCGCCTTACAAGCCGGCCCATTGGGAAGAAATTCCGGATGGACTCAAGGATCCGGAGGGCTATTGGTTCACCATCCATTTTGGGACGATCGGTTTTTTTGTCAACAAAGATGCCCTGGCTGGCGTACCGGTTCCCAAATCCTGGGCCGACTTGCTGAAGCCGGAATACAAGGGCATGATCGGCTATCTGGATCCCACCTCAGCCTTTGTCGGTTACGCGTCGGCGGTGGCCGCCAACTTGGCTTTGGGGGGCAGCCTGGACAACTTCGATCCGGGAATCGATTTTTTCAAAAAATTGAAGGCCAATAAACCGATTGTTCCCAAGCAGACCTCTTACGCCAGGGTGATTTCCGGTGAAATCCCGATTCTTTTCGACTACGATTTCAATGCGTACCGGGGCAAATACAAGGACGGCGCCAATGTTGAATTTGTGATCCCGGCCGAGGGGTCCATCGTGGTCCCCTATGTCATGAGCCTGGTGAAAAACTGCCCCCACCCCGTGGAGGGGAAAAAAGTGCTGGATTTCATCATGAGTGATAAGGGCCAGGCGGTGTGGGCCAACGCCTTTCTGCGGCCGGTCAGGGCCAGTGCGCTCAGCCCGGAGGCGGCCGCAAAATTCCTGCCCGATTCGGAATACAAGAGGGCCAAACCAATCGACTACAAGAAGATGGCAGAAGTCCAGAACACGTTCCGGGATCGCTATCTGAACGAAGTGCGATAGTTCATACCGCTCGGAGTTCGGCATCCTATCCGCCTGATCGAACCGGCCCGCATCCCGCTGTCCCCTTGATACGGATGCAGGCCGGTTTCCCAGTACCTTTACGGCGTCACAATTACCGGTGAACAGGAACGATGCAATCCAAGAACAGAATTTATCTCCTCATCCTCATTGTACCGGCGATCGTTATTTTTTCGGCTTTTTTTATCTTGCCCGTTGCCCAGCTCGCCCTTCAGTCATCTTTAGGGCCCCAGGGGCTTGCCGCCTACATCACCATGCTTACCACCAGTCGCTATCTGGAAACACTTTTTTACACGGTGCTCCTGTCTGTCGGCGTGACCCTGGTCGCCATGATAATCTCCGGAATCGCCGGCGTTTTCCTGCAGCGCAATGACTTTTACGGCAAGAACATTTTGGTGGCCATGCTGACGTTTCCGCTGGCTTTCCCAGGGGTGGTTGTGGGGTTCATGATCATCCTGCTGGTGGGACGCCAGGGATTGGTAGGCGAGGTGACCAGGGCCCTCACGGGAGAAAAGCTCGTGTTGGCGTACTCCATGGCGGGGCTGTTTCTCGGCTATCTGTACTTCTCTATTCCCCGGGTGATTACAACGGTGATGGCGGCAACCGAAAAGATCGACCCCGGACTGGAAGAAGCCGCCCGTTCGCTGGGAGCGTCCACTTGGCAGGTGACCCGGGACGTGCTGATTCCCGCCTTGGCACCGGCGCTGGTCTCAGCCGGCGCCATCTGTTTTGCCACCTCCATGGGCGCTTTTGGAACGGCGTTCACCCTAGCTACCGACATCGATGTGCTGCCGATCGTCATCTATACGGAATTCACGCTGTCGGCCAATATCGCCATGGCATCGGCGCTTTCCATCTTTCTGGGAATCATCACGTGGGGCGTTCTTTCCTTGGCGCGCGTGGCCGCCGGTGAAACGCTGGCGGCCTCAGGATAAAAGCGATGAAGAGACAGGCCCACTTGTTTTATGCGCAACTTTCCTTGACACTGCTGATGTGCGCCTTTTTGATAGTGCCGGTGGTGCAGTCGGTGCTTGCCGGGGTGACGGTTAATTTTTTTGCCGGCGTCAAAAGCGGCCTCACGCTCAAGTGGCTTGCAGAAGTGTGGCGGCTTTACAGCGATACCATTTTTCGAAGCTTATACATTGCGCTGGTTTGCTTGGCGGTGGACCTGGTTGCCGGCGTTCCCGCCGCTTATGTCATGGTCAAACGCAAAAGCTGGCTGACCCGCGCCATCGAGGAATTGCTGGTCGTCCCCCTGGCGATCCCAGGGTTGGCCATCGCCCTGGGGATACTGATCTGCTACGGCCAATGGAAGACATTCCGCATGAGCTGGCTGATTATTCTTGCCGGACACGTCATTTTTACGCTGCCATTTATGATCCGCTCGGTAATCGCCGTCATGTCTTCCTTCAACATGCTGGAGATGGAAGAGGGGGCGGCCAGTCTGGGAGCGGGATTCTGGAGCCGTTTTTTCGAAATTGTCGTACCCAATGCCAAGCCGGGCATCCTTGCGGGATCGTTGATGGTATTCACCCTTTCCATCGGTGAATTCAATTTGACCTGGATGCTGCACACGCCTATGACGAAGACCCTCCCCGTTGGTCTCGCCGACAGCTATGCCTCCATGCGGCTGGAAATCGGGTCGGCTTACACTATCATCTTTTTCTTCATGATCATTCCCCTGCTGATGGCTATGCAGTGGATCGGAAAGTCCCGGGTAACCCCGCCGGGTAAGCAGTCAAGGATTCAGACCCTCGCCATGAAAAAGCCAAACCATCACCCCAGTGATTCCCCGTCGTCAAAACCCGAAAATGCAAAAGGTGCGGCCAAAACCGGCACTTCTGTACGCATGCTGAACTGTGCCAAGACCTTTCCCGACGGCACCCGTGCGCTCAACCCCACCGACCTGACTGTGGCCGAGGGGGAAACCATCGTTATTCTCGGCCCGTCGGGATGCGGCAAGACCACCACGCTGCGCATCATCGCCGGTCTCGAGAGCCCTGACGAGGGCGGAAAAGTCTTTTTTGGCGACGATGATGTCACCGGCATTCCCATCGAAAAGCGCAATGTCGGCATGGTGTTTCAGAGCTACGCCCTGTTTCCCAACATGAACGTCGCCGACAATATCGGCTATGGCCTGAAAATACGGGGAGACAGCCCCCAGGTGCGTGAGCGACGCGTTGACGAGATGCTGGAAATGATGCAGATTGAAGAATTGCGGTTTCGAAGCATCGATCAGCTTTCGGGGGGGCAGAAACAGCGGGTCGCCCTGGCCCGGGCCATCGCCATCCGGCCCCGTGTATTGCTGCTGGATGAACCGCTGACTGCACTTGACGCCAAGTTGAGAGACGTGCTGAGAGTGGAAATCGAGCATCTTCTCAGGTCCATTGGCATCACTTCCGTCTACGTCACCCATGACCAGTCTGAAGCCATGGCATTGGGGGACCGGATCGTTGTGATGGAAAAGGGCGGCATCGCCCAGATCGGCACCCCCCGCGAAATTTATTTCTCGCCGGCCAATCGGTTCGTGGCCGAGTTCATCGGCAGCATCAACCGTCTGAAGTGCCGGGTTGAAGGCTGGGATCTGATTATTCCCGGAAGCCGTATTCCCCTAAACGATTTGTCGGATTTAACCGTGCCGGAAAGTGGGGATGTCGAGATCTTTTTCCGTCCTGAGAATGGAACCATCGTCAAACCCGGCCAGGGGCATTTGCAGGTCATGGTTGACAGTGTGTTTTTCATGGGAGATCGAACCCAGTTGATGGTTGTCGATGCCTCCGGAGAACATCTCAGGCTGGAAGCGCCCGGGCAAAATGCCTTTCACAGGGGAGAGCGCCTGGAGATACGCATAGACTTGGCATCCGTATTTACCCTGTCGGAGTAAAAGAAGATTATGATAATTGCCCAGATTTCCGATTTTCATTTAAAGCCCGATGGCGAACGGGCTTACGGGACTGCCGACACTGCTGGCCTGTTGCGGAAAGTCGTCCGTCACATCAAGCTTTTGCACCCAATCCCCGATGTCGTTATCGTCACCGGGGATATTGCCGATGACGGGGAACCGGGAAGTTACCACCTGGCCCAAAAGCTGCTGTCTACCCTGGACATGCCGATTTTTCTGGTGCCCGGCAACCATGACCAGAAAGACCATCTCGCGGCGGCTTTTCCTGAACACGCCTATCTGTCTCGAAGGTTGACGACCGGCGAAAACTCCTATGTATGCTTTGCCATAGAGGATTACAGTATACGGCTGATCGGACTGGACACGGTCACCCCCGGGGAACACGGCGGAGGTTTGGGGCCCCATCGGTTGTCCTGGCTGGATCGAACGCTTGCGGAACGGCCGAATATCCCGACGCTGATCTTCATGCATCACCCACCTTTTCCGTCGGGTATCCGCCATATGGACCTGGAGCCATTCCGGGGCCGCCGGAAACTCGCCTCAATTATTGGACGGCATCCCCATGTCGAGAGACTTACCTGTGGCCATATTCATCGCCCCATCACCAGGAGATTTGCCGGGACAGTGGCTACCGTGTGCCCTGGTGTCGGTATGCAGATCCCCCTCGACCTCCGGCCGCAGGCTTCTTCGGGCTTTAACGATGAACCCCCGGCCCTGATGGTTCACTGCCTTTGCGATGAATGGTCTGATAATGCCGGCCTTCTCACCCATATCAGCACGGTGGAGAGTTATCCTGGACAATATGCCGCCTTCCATCCCTTCTACGGAGTAATCTCACCTGAGTGATGGCACAATGGATGCCGCACTTTCAGACACGCAGCGGGACAAGGCCACGGAGATTGATCATCAGCAGGCACGGAATTTTTCCAAGTGCTTGATCAACCCCGTTTTCAGTTGCCGTTCCTGAAATGGTTCTGGGAAAAGCAGAAAGCCGAAAATAGAAGGACCATTCAGGGATTAGCAAACGGGATCAGAGTGGTGATCAGACAGGTATTTTCCAAAATTAGTCACCGTGGAACCCTGCCGTTCTTACGTACCGTTTTTGATCATGATTCCGAAGACATTCGGGCTACTTCTCCTGTTCAATGATTTGGCGTATGTGCCGCAAGCGAAAGGGAAAGCCTTTATGTGGTCAAGCAGCCGTGGCCGTTGTCACGGCTTGAGCGGCACATTTTTAGGCGAATGGGCGCTCTGGAGGTAATCGATGGTCGAGGTCGGGAAGATGGGGTGGTCGCCTTTGAGCGGCGTCTTAGGAAAGGCGCCGTATTTGCTGCCCGAGTGGCACCCCGGAAAACAGCGCACGCGGTAGTAGCGCATGGGCTTTTCCGGCAGGGGGCCGCTGCCCGGGTACCACACTCCGGCAGCCATGGGAATCTCCCAGTCGATCCTGGCGGCCCAGGACGGTTTGGCGTCCGGTTCGTTTTTGGCGGTGCGACTGTCGGCCACAGCGGACAGCATCATCGATGCCGCCGCCAGTACGCCGAAAACGATGAGAAGGGTTGTTTTCCTCACATCAGCCTCCTTCCTGTTTGGGCGGTGCTTAAAGTCCCATCATCACCGGGCAGGCCACCAGGTGGTCCGGCCCGGCCTGCACCAGCGGCGGAACCTGTTCGGCGCACTCGGACCGGGCGTGGTCGCAGCGCGGGTGGAAACGGCAGCCCGGAGGAGGCGTGATGGCGCTGGGGATCTCGCCGCGCGGGATGGGGTGCGTGCGCTTGAACTTGGGGTCCGGCACCGGTACAGCCGCCAGCAGAGCCGTGGTGTAGGGGTGCACCGGGTGGTTGAAGACCTCGGTCAGCGGTCCGATCTCCATGATCTTGCCCAGGTACATGATGGCGATGCGGTCGCAGATGTACTTGCAGGTGGCCAGGTCGTGGGTGATGAAGAGGTACGTGAGGTCGAACTCCTCCTTTAGGCGGATCATCAGCTCCAGGATCATGGCCGAGACCGACACGTCGGCCATGGCGATGGGCTCGTCGGCCACCACGAACTCGGGGCGCGTCACCAGGGCCCGGGCGATCACCACCCGCTGGCGCTGGCCGCCGGAGAGCTGATGGGGGTACTTGTCGTAGAGAAACTCGGCCGGCGACAGGCCCACCTTCTCCATGATCTCCAGCGAGCGCGTACGCACCTCACCGCCCGGCAGATCGCCGTGGATTTTCAGGGGGTGGGAGATGGATTCGCCGATGCGCATGCGCGGGCTCAGCGACGCAAAGGGGTCCTGGAAGATGATCTGCATGCGGGCCCGGCGGCGGCGCATCTGCTCGTCGCTGTCGGCCAGGATGGACTCCCCGCCGTAGGTAATGCGGCCCGAAGTGGGGTCCAGCAGGCGCAGTACCAGCCGGCCAGTGGTGGTCTTGCCGCAGCCCGACTCTCCCACCAGTCCCAGCACCTCGCCCTTGCCGATGTGGAAGCTGACGTCGTCGACGGCGTGCACCACCTTGCGGTTCTTGGAGAACAGGTGCGCCAGGATGCCCTTGTCCACCGGGAAGTGCTTGACCAGATTTTCTACCTGCAGCAGTTGATCCATATTTTTATTCCACGTCAGGCATACAGCCAGCAGGCCACCCGCATGCCGGACAGGTTGAACTCCAGCGGCCGCTTCTCGCGGCACTTTTCCATCACCTGAGGACAGCGCGGGGCGAAGACGCAGCCCGGCGGCGGCGCCACCAGGTCCGGCGGCGCGCCGGGCATGGTCTTGAGCTCGGGCTGGTCCAGCTTGATGTTGGGAATCGATGCCAGCAGCCCCTGGGTGTAGGGATGCCGGGGGTTGTCGAAAACCGCCAGGGCCGGGCCGGACTCCACGATGCGGCCGCCGTACATGACGGTCACGCGGTCGGCCATCTGGGCCACGATGCCCAGGTTGTGCGAGATCAGCAGGATGGTCAGGTTGAACTGCTCGCGCAGCCGGTTGAGCAGGTCCAGGAACTGGGCCTCCACGATGACGTCCAGGGCCGTGGTGGGCTCGTCGGCGATGAGCAGGCCGGGGTGGAGCACCAGCCCCATGCCGATCATGATGCGCTGGCGCATGCCGCCCGACATCTGGTGGGGATACTCCGCCAGCCGCTCCGGAGCGATGCCCAGGTGCTGGAGGGTCTTTTCGGCCCGCGCCCAGGCCTCCTTGGGTTTGACCCGGGGTTCGTGGGTGCGGATGGCCTCCACGAACTGGTCGCCCACGCGAAAGAGGGGATTGAGCGACGTCAGGGGATCCTGGAAAATCATGGACACCTGGCGGCCGCGGAAGGCCAGCAGCTCCCGCTCACTCATGGTGACCACGTCCCTGCCGTTGTAAAGGATCTTGCCGGCCGCGATTTCGCCGGGCGGCCGCAGCAGCCGCAGAATGGAAAAGCCCAGGGTCGACTTGCCGCAGCCGGATTCGCCCACCAGGCCCATGACCTCGCCGCGCCGGATGGCCAGGCTCACGTCGTCCACAGCCCGCACGGTGCCGATGTGAATCGGAAAGCGCACGTGCAGGTTCTTGATTTCCAGGATGGTGTCTTCGGTCACGCTAGCGCTCCAGCAGCCGCGGGTTGAGGATTTCGGCCAGCCCCTCGCCCAGCATGGTGAACCCCAGCGCCAGCAGGGAGATCATGCCGCCGGGGAAGGTGATCAGCCACCACTGGCCCGATGGCAGGAACTTCTTGCCCATGGCCAGATCCATGCCCCAGTCCACCACCGAGGGCGGCAGCCCCAGGCCTAGATAGGTCAGGGCGGCCTCGATCATGATGGCGTCGCCCACGTTCATGGTGAACACCACCACGGTGGTGGCGATGACATTGGGGAAGATGTACTTCCACAGGATGACCTTGCCCGGCGCGCCGATGGCCTGGGCCGCCTCCACGTAAAGCTCTTCCTTGATGGAGAGGGTCTGGCCGCGCACCAGCCGGAAATAGGTGGGGATGTAGATCACGGCCACGGCGATGGTGATGCTCAGGATCCCCGGCTCCAGCATGGCGGCGAAGGCGATGGCCAGGATCAGGCCCGGAAACGAGTACAGCGAGTCCATCACCAGCGACAGGGTTTTGTCCATGAACCCGCCGGAGTAGCCTGATATGAGCCCCATGGTGATACCGATGGTCGACGACAGCAGGGCCGCCAGGATGGCCACCCCCAGGATGGTGCGGGCACCGAAAATGATGCGCGACAGCACGTCGCGCTGCAGGTTGTCGGTGCCCAGCCAGTGCTGGGCCGAGGGCGGCGCCAGCTGCGGGCCGGCGGACTGGTCGTGGGGGCCGTAGGGGGCCAGGTAGTGGGCGAAGACGGCCATGAAGATGATGCCGGCGATGATCAGGGCGCCGACGACCAGGATCCACCATTCGACGCCGTACTTACGGCCCATTCTGCCCATGCGGCCGATCAGCTGTCCCAGGGCGGCGGTGGGGGAATACTTCATGACAACCAGTCTCCTAGTACCGGACCCTGGGATCCACCAGGGCGTAGATAATGTCGACAATCAGCGAGACGAAGGCCACTATGAGGGCGAAGATGACGATGATGCCCTGGATGGTGGGGTAGTCCCGCAGGTAAATGCGCTCAAGCAGCAGGCGCCCCATGCCGGGCCACGAAAAGGTGGTCTCGGTCAGCACGGCGCCGGCCATCAGCAGGGCCACCTGCAGGCCCATCATGGTGAGGATCGGCACGAAGGCGTTTAAAATAGCGTGCTTGTAGACCACACGCCGATGGCGGATGCCGCGGGCCTCGGCGGCCAGGATGTAGTCCGACTGCAGCACGTCAAGCATGTTGGCGCGCGTCAGGCGGATGAAAATGCCCGACAGCACCAGTCCCAGGGTCACCGAGGGCAGCACCAGGTGCAGCATCACGTCGCCGAAAGCCTCGAAGTCGCCCACCAGCAGGGTGTCGATGGTGTAAAAACCCGTCTTTTCGAAGGTGGACACGAAGACCCGCGCACCGGTGCGCCCGGCCACGGGCAGTACGTCCATCCAGACCCCGAAGATCATCTGCAGTATGAGCCCCAGCCAATAGACCGGTATGCAGTAGATGACGATGCCGTAGAGCCGGATGGCATAGTCCTGCGGTGAGCGGCGCTTGTCGGCGGCGTAGGCGCCCAGCGGGATGCCCAGCAGCAGGGTGATGATCATGCCGAAGAAGGTCAGCTCGATGGTGGCCGGGATCTTGTCGCCGATGGCGTCCAGCACGCTCTGGTGCAGGATCATGGACTGCCCGAAGTCCAGTCGGCTGATCTGCAGCAGGTAGTTGCCGTACTGTACGATGAGGGGCTTGTTGAGCCCCAGTTCCTCGCGCTTCTGGTCGATGACGCTCTGGGGCGCGTGTCCGCCGAGCATGGAGGCCACCGGGTCCCCGGGCATGACCCGCACGACCACGAAAACGATGGTCAGCAGGATCAGCAGCATGGGAATGGTCAACAGCGCCCGGGTGATGACATATCGGAGGAGGTTCTTCATGGCCGTTCCGATTCGGTGCCGGGGAGCCTGTCGCGTCTTGCGGGCGGCGGGGCTTGCGGGCCGGCGTTGCGTCGCCGATGGTGATCCGAGTGTAGAAGGGCCGCCCGCGCGGTGCGCCGCCGGGCGGCCCGGTGGTTACGGTTCAGGCGCCGATCCTATTGGACCTTCTCGATGGGCGCGTAGATAAACTGCAGGGTCGGGGAGATCATGACCCCGCGGATGTCCTTTTGGGTAAACAGGTACAGGCTGCCCTGGAAGATGGGCACCGTGGGTACCTCGTCGGTCCACATCTGCTGGATCTTCTTGTAGATCTCGGCGCGCTTGGCCCTGTCCGGGTTCTTCTGGGCTTCGACGAACATCTCGTCCCACTTCTTGTTGGAGAAGAAGATGCCGTTGCCGGCCGAACCGGCGGTGCCGGCGAAGGCGGCCGTGTAGTTGTCCGGGTCGATGTAGTCCGGGTACCAGCCCAGCAGGTAGACATTCATCAGCTTGTCACGCCAGTTCTGCTTGTAGGTGGCCCACTCGGCCGACTTGACGGTGACCTCCATGACGCCGGTGGCCTCCAGCTGCCGCTTGATGACGGCCGCCATGTCGACCTCGGTGTCGCCGTAATGGCTGGGGGTGTACCAAAACTCGAACTTGAGCTTGTTTTTCTCGTTGTAGCCGCGGGAGGCCAGCAGCTTTTTGCACATCTCCACGTTGCCGTCACCGATGGCGGTCAGGAAGCTGTCGGTATGGGTCCACATGCCCTTGGGCACCATGGAGTACAGCGGCTCGTTCTGGCCCAGGAAAACCTTCTGGATGATTTCCTTGCGGTTGATGGCCGCGGCCACACCCTTGCGGATGACCTTGTCGTCGAAGGGCTTTTTCTGGCACTGGAAGCAGATGTAGCGGATGTAGGGGCCCTGGCCCTTGATGGTGATGAGCTTCTTGGACTTCTGCAGGTCGACGATGTCCGAGGGGTTGAAGGTCTTGAAGGCGAAGTCCAGTTCGCCCTTCTCCAGCGCCAGGCGCATGGTGGTGGCGTCGGCGAAATAGCGGATCACGATGCGGTCGTTCTTGGGCTTGGGGCCGGCGTAATAGGGGTTGGCGTCCAGGATGATTTCCTCGTCACGCTTGAAGGAGATCATCTGGTAGGGCCCCAGCCCGATGAGCTTGCCGCCCTTGAGGTCGTTGGGGTCCTTGACGATCTTGTCGGCCGGGTAGATGTTGGGGTTCAGCGGATAGTAAGGAACCGTGGCCACCAGGGAAGGAAAGTAGGCGCAGGGGTTTTTGAGCACGTACTTGACCGTGTAAGGGTCCACTACCTCCACGTGGTCCACGAAGTCCGTCACCAGCCAGGAGGGGTCGCCCTTGAGCTTCATGACGCGGTCCAGGGACCACTTGACGGCCTTGGCGTCAAAGGGCGTGCCGTCGCTGAACTTGAGGCCCTTTTTGAGCTTGAAGGTGTATTCCTTGCCGTCCTTGCTGATGCTGTAAGACTCGGCCAGGGCCGGCACCAGGTTGGTTTTGCCCGGCGGATAGCCCAGCAGGCCCTGGTAGATGTTGTAGAATATTTCCCAGGTGTGGAAATCATACGCGTTGGCCGGGTCCATGTCGGTCACCTTCTCGGTGGTTCCGTAGACCAGCACGACTTTCTTTTTGGCCATCACGTCCGCGGCGGCGAACACCATGGCCAAAATGAGCATTCCTGTCAGCAGCCATCTGAACTTTTTCATCGTGCGTTCCTCCTTTTTGCTTGCGGTTCGGCCTTCAGCGGTGCGTCAGTGCATCACTTTTTCAGCAATGGAAGCAGTTGGGGCGGGAAACGGATCAGCGTCCCAACGAGTATGGCAAATGGGTCGTTGGGTGTCAAGTTCTAAGCCGGTCGGGCCGGCGCGCGAAGCGGGCCTTCAGGCAAGGTGCGGAAAGTGGCAGGCCGTCAAGTGCGTGGGGGTGTCGCCGCGCTGTTCGAGAGCGGGTTTGTCCACATGGCAGCGATCCCGGGCCTCGGGGCAGCGGGGCGCGAAGGGGCATCCCGGCGGCGGGTCGACGGGCGTGGGCGGATCGCCCTCGAGCAGGATGCCGCGGTGGGGGGCGTCCGGGTCCAGGGATGGCAGCGACGAGAGCAGCACCCGCGTGTAGGGGTGCTGGCACTGCCGGAAGATGTCGGCCGTGGCCCCGGTCTCCACCATGGAGCCCAGGTACATGACGCCGATGCGGTTGCTCATGTAGCGCACGACCCCCAGGTCGTGGGAGATGAAGAGATAGGTCAGGTTGAACTCGCGCTGCAGCTCCTTGAGCAAATTTAAGATCTGGGCCTGCACCGAGACGTCCAGCGCCGAGGTGGGCTCGTCCAGGATGATCAGTTCGGGGTGCAGCACCAGGGCGCGCGCCAGGGCGATGCGCTGGCGCTGGCCGCCGGAAAACTCGTGGGCGTAGCGGTACATGTGGTCGATGCTGAAGCCCACGCGCTCGAGCATGGCCAGTACGCGCTCGTCGATCTCGTAGCCCTCGGCCAGGTGGTGCAGCTTCAGGCCCAGCCCGACCAGGTCGCAGACCGTTTTGCGCGGGTGCAGCGAGGCGTAAGGGTCCTGGAAGATCAGCTGGATGGCGCGGGCCCGTTCGAAGGCCGCACGCCCCTCCAGGCCCACGATGCTGCGGCCCTTGAAGCGGATTTCGCCGGCCGTGACCGGTGCCAGCCCCACCACGGCGCGCCCCAGGGTGGTCTTGCCGCAGCCGGACTCGCCCACCAGGCCGAAGACGTCGCCGGGAAACAGGTCCAGGTTCAGTGCGTTGACGGCCTTGACCGTGGCCTGGTGCTGGCGCAGCACGCCCTCCTTGATATGAAAGTGCACGTGCAGGTCCCGGATGCGCAGCAGGGCCCCGGACTGCACGGTCGTCTCATGCGGCGGTACGTTCATCGCCCGGTCTCCCCCTGCCGGACGGTGTTGCGTTGCGGTCTGCATCACGGCCGGATCACCTCGGCTTTCTCGGCGTGCAGGAAGCACGCGCACTGGTGGTCGCCCTCCAGGTGGTAGTAGGGCGGCAGTTCATTGTGGCAGCGTTGCATGGCGTACTCGCAGCGCGGCGCGAAACGGCAGCCGGAAGGCGGCTGCAGCAGGCTGGGCACGTTGCCGCGAATGGAGTACAGCGGGTGCTCCGGGTTGGCCTTGTCGGGAACGGTCTGCAGCAGTCCCTGGGTGTAGGGGTGCCGGGGATTTTTGAGCACACTGCGCACCGGTCCGGTTTCCACCATCTCGCCGGCGTACATGACGGCCACCCGGTCGCAGGTCTCGGCCATGACGCCCAGGTCATGGGTAATCATGAGCACCGATGTTTCGATTTCACGAACGAGTTTTTTCATCAGCTCCAGGATCTGGGCCTGGATGGTGACGTCCAGGGCGCTGGTGGGTTCGTCGGCGATGAGCAGCTTGGGCCGCGTGACGAGCATCATGGCGATCATGACCCGCTGGGCCATGCCGCCGCTCAGCTCGTGGGGATAGCGCCGCGCCACGCGGGCGGGGTCCGGGATGCCCAGCTGGGCCAGCATGTCCACGGCCCGGGCGCGCGCCGTGCGGCGGTTGAGCGAGCGCTCGTGGATCAGCAGGGTTTCGGCGATCTGGTCACCCACGCGGATCACGGGGTTGAGCGACATCTTGGGCTCCTGCATGATCATGGAGATCTGGCTGCCGCGGATGGTGCGCATGGTGGCCTCGTCCAGGGTCAGCAGATCGCGCCCCTCAAACAGGATGCGGCCGCTGATGATTTTCCCCGGCGGATCGATCAGCCGCAGCACCGAGCGGGCCGTGACCGACTTGCCGCAGCCGGTCTCGCCGGCCAATCCCAGGGTTTCCTGGCGGTTGAGGGTAAAGCGCACCCGCTCCAGCGCGTGCACCACGCCGCGCAGGGTGTAGAAGCGCACCTTGAGGTCCTCGACGCGCAGCAGGGGGTCCGGGTTTACCACGATTCCTCCTCTGTGTTGCAGCCGTCCAGTAAACCCGGGAGCAGCGTGTGGATTCCGGCGAAGCGATATCGTCCATCCGGAGAGAAAGCCGTCCGCCTGTCCGGTGTTAAGAATTTGAACCCGCTTGAGGCGCGTGCGGGGCGTTCTTGAAATTCAGGCGGACAGACGGTTGGCGCTCCGGACGGCGGCCGGGAGCAGAGCCGGAATGCAGATGG